>JANMYC010000632.1:0-1797 GCA_031381715.1 Saprospiraceae bacterium | reverse complement strand
GAAAAAAATCCCAAATGTGATGCTTGTGCTTTTCAACTGACCCGCATTTACACCATCACGGGCGATAATCAAAAAGCTATTGATTTTGCTAAAAAAGCTTACGCAATTGATGCCAACAATAAATGGTATAAATTGGCTTTAGCGGAGTCATTGGAAAAAGTAGGAAAAGATAAAGAGGCGGCTGAAGTTTTTAAAGCACTCTCAGAAAGCAATTCTTTTGATGCCGAATACACCCAAGAGATGTATTTCAGATGGGCTTATTGCTTGGTCAGAACGGGCGAGCCCGCCAAGGCTTTGAAAGTTTTTGACGAATTAGAAAAGAAAATTGGTTTGACCGAGGACATTACCACCAAGCGTGTCACACTCTACGAAACGATGGGTGAACCTAAAAAAGCAGCCAACGAAATAAAAAAATTAGCTGACAAATTTTCACAAAATATTGATTATCAACATCTCGCTGCTGATTATTTCACAAAATTAGGCGACAAAGCCACCGCTGCAATTTTGCATCAACGTGTATTGAAACTTGACCCGAATAATTCTAAATCGCGTTTAGCCGTTGCAAGTGTTCAAAAACCGGCTTCGGGCAGTGCTGATAATGAAATAGCCTATTTAAATACGTTGAAAGATTTATTTAAAAAACAAGATATTAAAATAGATGATAAAATAAAAACGTTTTTACCCTACGCCAATAAAATTGCGGAAGGCAAAGACAAAACCTTAGCTGCTACTGGTTTAGAATTGGCGCAAATCATCGAACAGGTGCATCCCACAGATGCTAAATCTTACTCTTTGATGGGCGATATGCTTTATTATAATGGTAAAACTGCTGAATCAATCACTAAATATAAAAAGTGCATTGAATACAATAAATCCATTTATGCCGTTTGGGAGCAAATGATGTACGCCCAAGAGGAGCTCGGCTCTTACGATGATTTAATTAAAACGAGTGAGCAAGCGATGGATTTATTCCCAAATCAGATAATGCCCTATTTTTTTAATGGCTTATCAAATGAAAAAAAAGGAAAATTCAGCGAAGCTGAAGCCTCACTTGAGCAAGCCGTTATGATGTCATCCAAGAAGCCTTCTTTGAAACATGATGCGCTTATTGAAATGGGTGTAACATATTCAAAATCAAAGAATTACGACAAATCCGATAAGGCATTTGAAGATGCTTTAAAACTGAATAATAAATCATCGATAGCCATGATAAAATACGCTAATTCTCTTTTACAACAAGGTAAAACGGATAAAGCGCAACCCATGGCAGAGGAAGCCCTCAAACTATCCATGGAGAGTGACCCCTCAGTATTGGAGCTTTACGGCGACTATCTTTTCAAATCTGGGAATAAAGAAGAGGCTCTCAAATATTGGTCAAAAGCCAAAGGACGAGGTGCTAAATCGGCTGGCTTGGAAAAGAAAATTGTAGAGAAAAACTTGGTAGAATAATATAAATCAAGTACGAATCAGACTGTTCATATTTTAACCAAATTTCAATGATTAGAATTAATTTTTTGCATATAGTTATTCTTGTTTCAGCTTTTACTTTATCGAATTGTAAAACTTCGAAAAATGTTACGAGCGCAAAGCCTGAACCTGTTACGCCGTCAGCTTTCACGGCGGCTTCTGTTTTGAAAAAAATGGATGATAATGATCTGAAAGTGGATTGGATGTCAGGCGATGTCGGCACAGATTATCAAGGAAAACCGATGAATATTTCAGCCAATATGAATGTCCGATTCAGACGAGACAGCGTTATATGGATGAATATTAAAAAATTGGGTTTTAATGTAGCAA
>JANMYC010000606.1:0-6605 GCA_031381715.1 Saprospiraceae bacterium | reverse complement strand
TTTGCTCACCCGCCAATTCACGCCAACGCTCGTCTAAGAGTTCCTCTCTGAATTGGTCTTTTGTCAAAGTATTGGAAAAGTCGGGGACATAAGTTGCTGTGGCGGGGAAATTTTTAAAACTGCGAATATCAGCCGCCGGAGGTGCTTCCCGCAAACCTTTGAAAGCGCAGATTTCATTGTAGTATTTCGTCAAAGTGTCGGCTGCATTTGCTGTTGTGGCGGGGGCAGGGGTTGACCCAACTTTGGCTTGTCTTTTGAAAATATCGCCATACGTTGCCTTGTAAGGTCCTGTAGGAATAATGCGGGTATCAACGGTCATATTCGGATAATAGACAAAATTTCTGGCTCTATCCCGTATTTGATTGACCGCAGCTAAGGCCGTGAGGGTATTTCCTGCGGGGACAGTTGTGGGGCCTACCAATTCATTCACGACTTCTGCATACATCAATAAAACTTCGGCATAGCGCATAACGGGCAAGTCTGCATCCCAAGTTGGCAGGGTATAATTGGGCTGCGTGACTGGATTGCGGCGGTATTTCGCCATACGCATACTCGGTTGTGCGGTAAGCGAATTATTACCCCAAATAATCGAAAAAGAAGTTTTACCACCCGTTTCTGTTGTGACGTCTCCCGCACCCGGATTATTGCGGAAGGCGTTGGCATCATTTACTATTTCAAGCCAATAAGGGCGTGTAAATTGGTAAGGTTCGTTTGTTCTCAAAAGAATTTCACAATTTTCACCATTGGGGCAATCGGCTGCGGTATTTTGCAAACCTGCCACGCCATTGACATTATAACTTCGAAATTCGGCATCTTCAAATGTCCAAAAGCGTCTAACGATGTCACCTGGGCTATTCAAATCAAAAACAGACCAGCCAAAATCATTAGGTATTAAAGCATCGCTGGCTAATGGAGCTGCACCTACTTCAACGTTGCTCCCTGTATTGTTGCTCGGGAACCCGCCTCTCGAGCCTACTCTTGAATTCGACGGCGCATTGTCTAATTCGTTGAATTCAAGCATGAAAATTGCCTCATTATTGCCTGTATATTGCTTGTCCCGAATAAAATTGTCGGGAAAATAGGTTTTTAAAGCGTGTTTTTTGCTGTTGATAACGGCATTTAGATTAGTTAAAGCGGCTTCATAATCGGCTTTACCATCGCCTGTTTTATCCCGATATTTGGCAATCGTGGCACGGTTCAAAAAGACTTTTGCCAAAAGTGTTTGGGCTGCTGCTTTACTTGCCCTGCCTCTTTCCACATTCTCCGCCAATTGAACACTGGCTTTAGTCAAATCACCGACAATAAAGTCATACAATTTCGCTTCTTGCTCTTTCATTTTATCGCTGGGCGCATTTGATACATTGGCTATGTCAGCAAAAGTGGTAAAAAATTTCTCAATAATGGGTGCATTGCGGTAAAAGCGCACCAAATTGAAATAGGCAAAGGCTCTTAAAAAACGCGCCTCGCCGTCTATTTTCTCCCATTGCGCTTTATCGGCTGCCGATATTTCACTTTTGGTACTATTGAAGGATGCTTTTTCAATAATAAGATTAGGGACTGACACTGCTTTGTAATGCACTGTCCAAATATTAAAAACATCGCCTTCAGTGGCATCATACGACATGCGCGCAATAGCACTACGCGCCAGAGTCGTTGCCACAGTAGCAGTTGAATAATCGGTTGTGAACAATTGACTAAAACCAATGCCTGAAACGGATTCATCCCGCACACCCGCGTAGGCTTGGTTGAGCAAAAGATTGGCTTCTACTGGCGTATTGCCAAAGTTGGCTAAGAAAATATCCGTTTTGACTTCGGGTTCTAAAAAATCTTTGCAGCCTTGAAAAAGGGCAATAGACCCGAGAAAGAATATAATAGAAAGTATTTTTTTCATTGTAAAATTGTCTTTTTTTGATGAAAATACTGAGGGGGGGTAAAAAGATTTATTTCCTTAAAAACTCAAATCAATACCCGCCAATATAGTCCGAGTACGTGGATACGCTCCTTGGTCAACACCTGGGAACAATTGACGATTACTGCCCGATGCCACATTCGACTCGGGGTCATACCACGAATAGCGGGTCAATAAAGCCAAGTTTTGACCTGTTACATACACTTTTGCTGTCCCGATTTTGTACCTACGCAATAATTTGGTAGGGATAGAATAGCCCAAACGCACCGTTTCCAAGCGCAGATAAGAACCATCTTCTACCATTTCACTTCTTGAAATTAACGAACCGACACGGGTCGTGAAAATGGAACTATAACTTTGGTAATTGCGATTTTCATTTTGACGATTCCAGATGTCATTGACAACATTGCGCTGTACATTCAAATCGCCGCGTAAATAATGCGCCTTATTGATGTTGTTATTGATAATATCGTTGCCATACGACCACCGCACAAAAGCATAGACTTCAAAACCTTTGAACGATAACGTATTGCCCACACCGCCCGTGTGAATCGGTAGGGTATAAGCCATGGGCACATATTCCGTCCGTTCTATTATGCCGTTACCGTCAATGTCAAAATAATCAAATTCGCCTGTATTGTTGTCCTGTATTTTTTGGGTAGAATTGAAGCGTTCAATATCATTATTGATGAGACCACTTTGAATAACACCGTAATAGACGCCAATCGGTTTGCCAACCCTCAACACGGCATCGTTAGGCGTAGCTCCAGTACCGAAATTGCGGAAACCAATTTCAGGCTGACCACCCAAATCCAGTATTTTATTCTGATTGAAAGCGATGTTAAAATTAGTTGTCCAATTGAATCTTTTACCTTTGGCGATATTTCGTGACACCACTTCAAATTCCAAACCTCTGTTTTCTAAAGAACCCAAATTTTGAATCGCAGTTGTGAAGGCAGAAAAGGCGGGCAATTGAATATCTAATAAAAGTCCCGTTGTCACATTGCGATAAACATTGGTTGTCAATGTGAAACGGTCTTGTAAAAAGCCAACATCTACACCCAAATTCAAGCCTTTTGTCGTTTCCCAAGTAACATCGGGATTGGCAAAACGGACGTTTGGAGCGACAGCCGTATTCAACGCATTATTGAATGGATAAGAAATATTAGAAATGTTTGCCAATGAAGCTCCTGCATTGACAGGAATTTGATTGTTGCCCGTGATACCATAACCTGCTCGAACTTTGAACGTAGATAAAACCTTTTGAAGTGGTTTCATAAAGGCTTCCTCCGATGCGTTCCATGCAACGGACACGGCGGGGAAAATGCCTTGTTTATCGTTGATAAAGCGAGAAGATTCATCAATACGGGTAGAAGCGGTCAAGATATAGCGACTCTTGTAACCATATTGAATGCGCCCAATGTAAGAACGGTCTCTTTTATTTTGAAAATTTGGCGACGATATAACATTTTTGGCTGCTGCCAAGCTGCTTGCTTTCAAAATTTCGGTATTAAACTGTTCATAACGGGTATTAAGCCCGTTTTGCGTTTCTTTTCGTGCCTCAAAAATAAAGGTGGCGTTAATGCTGTGACCGCTTTTTAATTTTTTATTAAAACTAACACGTGGCTGAATGACGATGCGATTATCTCGCCTTGATTCCAAAGTAACACGCCCTTTCACATCTTGCGCTTCTCTTAAAAAACTTGGGGCATAATTTTCTCGATTGCTATTATCTGTAATCAAACCTGCATTCACCGCAAATTCTAACCAAGCCACTGGTTTTAGGGATAAATTAAAATTACCCGCCAACCAATCAGAACCTCTGTTGGCTACGAGGTTATTGAGGCGATATTGAGGGTTTTCCAATTGGACACCTTGTCCGCCATTATTGGCAAGACCACCCGCTACGCCTGTAATATTGTCCCGATTGATAAAAGGATTTAAAAAAACAACTTGACCAATCGCGTTTTCAGACCGCCAATCGCCTACCGAACCCGTATAAATGGAGTTGGTGTATTGCAATTTTATCCCTGCGGTGAGCATATTGCTTAATTTTTGTTCTAAATTCAACAAACCAGATAGGCGTTTGAAACCAGAATTGATAATCAAACCTTCTTCATTCGCATAACCTAATGAGCCGAAATAAGAAGTCCCCCCCTCAGTAGCACCCGAAAAACTAAGGTCATAAAACTCTTTTTTGGCATCACGAGAGATGAGGTCAACCCAGTTTGTGCCTTCATAATTGGTCATGCCATATTGGTCTGCCAACAATTTAATAGGGTCTGCATCAATATTTGTACCCGTAGGATTGGCTATTAACTCCCAAGCACCCGGCTGACCTGGGAATGGTACATTTCCGATTAATCCGCCGACGTCGCCTGCTTCTGCCCGTACTCTTCCTGCTCGATACAAGGCATATTCCTGTGGTGACATGATTTCCAATGGTCGGGTTATTTGTCCGACACCCCGTTTTGCACTAAAATTGATGCGGGGTTTACCTTTTACCCCTTTTTTAGTGGTGACGACGATAACACCATTCGATGCACCGACACCATATAGAGCCGTAGCCGAAGCATCTTTTAGGATGTCAATAGACGCAATATCGTTGGGATTGAGCGTTGCCAAAGGGTTTGTGGCATCGCTGCTATTGATAACGTAAGGAATGTTATCAATCACAATCAACGGCGAAGTACCTGCCGACAAGGAGGAAAAGCCCCGTATATTGATACTTGCCCCTGCTCCTGGTGTGCCATCGGAAGAGGTGATATTGACCCCTGCCGCCCGTCCTTGCATGATTTCGGTAATAGAAACAGGTGCGGTGCTTTCCAAACTGGCTTTATCTATTTTGGAACTTGCCCCCGTGGCATCCCGCCTAATGGTTTCGATGCCATAACCTGACACAACGACCTCTTCCAAAACATTACCTGTTGTCATAATAATTTCATAGGCAGTTGCCATGCCTATTTTAGTTTTGTAGGTATCAAAACCCACGAAACTGACTTTAATGACATCGTCAGGGGCTACCTCAAGGGTAAAATTACCGTCTATATCAGACAATGTTCCCTTGGTCGTTCCCGCGATTTGGATAGTTGCCCCCGGGAGTGGTTGTCCTGTATCGTCTTTCACAACGCCAGTTATCTTATTTGTTTGGGCATTGAGTGAAAAAGTTGATAGGAGACAACTCAGTAAGAATAGGAATAGTTTGTTTTTCTTCATTCTACGTGGAGAGTTTAGTTAATTAAATATACCAAGTCACCGTACAAAGAAAACATTTGTAAATATGAATTATTTGCTCAATTGTTCGGTTGTTTTGCCTAATTGCTTTTTTTTGGAAAAATAGAAGTAAATACAGAGAGAGAGAGCAATAAATTTATGTGAAATGAAATTTTCTGCCCGTTGTTTCATTATTGATAAATCAGATGCAGGAAAGTTAAGAATTTGAATGAAAATACTGAGGGGTATTTTTTTGTCAACATTCCCGCACAAAAAAGCAAAGCCAACCCAATAAAATAGATTTTATTTGATACGATTCTGTATTTTTGTTAAAAAGTCGACTGTAAATTAATTCTAATGCCCAAATTCATTTTTATACTTTCAATCGTTTGTGGTCTTATTTTTTCCACAAATGCACAAGATTTAAACCAGAAATTTCGCCGTTTGACGGTTGATAACGGGATGCCACATACCGATGCACTCTGTGTTGTCCAAGACGATAAGGGCTTTATCTGGTTGGCTACTAATGGGGGTTTGTGTCGTTATGACGGGTACAGTCTTAAAAACTATGTCAACCACAACAGTTCGCTAAAGCATGTGTATTACAACCGCATCAAGGACATGAGCATGAGTTCCAAGGGATTGATGTGGTTGGCACTTGAAAATGGCTTGGCTGTTTTTGACAAAAAGACCGAGCAGTTTTATAATTTTAATGAAGTTAATCAATCGGTCAATAAAATATGTGTGGATACTGAGGGGGTCGTTTATGTTGCCTATAACAATCAGTTTTCAGCATTTGAATGGGATAAGAACAAAGGTTTGCAAAAAGTTAATGTAGAAAATTCTAATACGGCTTCCACTGTTTTTGCTTTTCAAAAAGATCCTGTTTCTCAAGCAATTTGGGCGGCTAATACGGGGGGGGTATTGAAAATTACCGCAAATGGTAAAAATAGAGTTGCTCAACAGATAAAAATATTTGACGAAAATCAAAAGTCTTACATGCCGCGTTCTTTGTTTTTCAGTCAAAATAATGATTTGATTTTAGGTGTTCAAAATGGGTATATTATTTTGGATAAAGCGGTTTGGCAAAGCGATAATGCACAATTTATAGGGCGATATAAGGCTATACCTGCATCGTCGGTGAATATGACGACTGAACAAAATTTCAATATCATTGCCTTAGCGGAAGGTGATAATGGCTCGGCTTGGATAACAGCGAATAAAGGGGTAGCACAATTGCAAAATTGGCAGTCGGGGCAAGTCGTTCAAATGATTACGAGTAAAACACGCGCCAATTTATCTTCCGACCAAGTGACGAATTTATTTAAAGATAAAAGCGGTTGTTTATGGGTCACTTCTATCAATGGTGGGGTGGATATTTTGGATTTGAACAGGAAGAAATTTTACAGTTTCGGACGCGACGAAAAAAAACCGTCGCAAGCGACGGTTTTTAATTTCGCAAAGATGCGATTAATGACCGGAC
>JANMYC010000600.1:0-2392 GCA_031381715.1 Saprospiraceae bacterium | reverse complement strand
TCAAGGCGCAAAATTGAGTAAAAGATTCAATGCTCTATCGTATATTTCACTATCTAAAACGATGGATTCGCACAATGTAGGTCGTGACCGTGGAGGTATCCACAACGCACTTAGTAAAATAAAATCCAATACATTAATCGTTGGTATTCAAACAGATATATTATTCCCCATTGAAGAGCAAGTGCAATTAGCCGCCCATATCCCTCACGCCCGATTAGAGTTAATCAATTCAAAATTCGGTCATGACGGCTTTTTAATTGAGTTCGACCAAATGCTGCATCTATTGGAAAAATTTATGAAAAGAAAGGTGGGAAGCCAGATAAGTTATGTGATTTAATTAGAAATACTGAGGGGTTACATTTGGGTTAATAATTGGTCAAGCTCTCCTGATTGCAGGTTTTCTTTTTCCGATTTATCATAAATAGTCAATAAATGAACTTTTTCATCCACTATTTTAACACAAATAATGACACGACCACCTCCACTTTTTCCTCGATTTTTTGAAGAAATTTGGAGCCTAATTTTATAACAATCTTGACCTATGGATTCGCCCTGTATAGGATTTTGTTCAAGTTCAGTAATTAAGTCTCTAACATCATCGAGTATAGAACGATATTTTTTAGCTAATCGCTTCAAATCTCTTCTGAAAGTGGGGATAGATAGAATATCAAACATAGTATGTGTACAAAAGTCTTGTTTATGGGTTTTCGTCCGCTAATTCTTTTTTAAGTTCATCAAGCATCTGTCGAGCAGAATGAGGTTTTATTTTTCCCTCTTCAATCAATTGAACTTCCTCTAAAGCCGTCAAAATATTCTTGTAGGCTTCTTCAGGATTTTCAGAGTCCGCCACGGATGCCCTAATTTGGTTTAAAAAAAGAGGGTCGAAAGACTTTGTTGTAGTATTATATTTGACTTCAACATCTTCTACAAACTCCATTTTTTTAACAAGTTCTGCGACGTAAGCGGCTTTATCATCTCGAACTCTAATGATTAATTCCATTTTAAAATTTTATTATTTAATCCAAAGTTAAAGCAATTTTTTTAATAAATTTGGAATTTATTAAAAATTAAGTTGAATAATATTGAAAAATGCAGACACTTCAACAACCTTGGTCATGGTACGTCGCAGGCATTTTAATAGGACTAACAGTCCCTGCGCTACTGCTTTTAGGCAATAAACAATTTGGCATTTCGTCCACATTGCGCCATATATGCACCGCCGTTTTACCGAGTAATAAACCGTATTTTAACTACGATTGGAAAAAAGAAATATGGTCTTTATTTTTTGCGGGAGGCGTCATTTTAGGAGGTGTCATTGCTGCCACCGCTTTGGCAGACCCAAATCCGATACAAATTGCCCCTCAAACGCAAGCAGATTTAACAGCCTTAGGCGTTCAAAATTTCGACAACCTCATGCCGAGCGATATTTTCAACTTTGAAAGCCTTTTTACATTAAAAGGGTTCATTTTCATGGTTTTTGGTGGTTTTTTAGTGGGATTTGGTACGCGTTATGCGGGTGGTTGCACCTCAGGGCACTCGATTACTGGGCTTTCTAATTTCCAATTGCCTTCATTAGTTGCCACTATTTGCTTTATGGCGGGAGGATTTTTAGTGACTTGGTTAGTGCTTCCTTTTCTTTTAAAGCTTTAATACTACTAATTTCATAGAATTTATATAAATTTGCAGATTCAATAATTTTAACATGAAAGATAATTTTACTATAACCAAGCAAAAACTCCTCATTGAAACTGAGGGGATTAATGCCGCGACAAAAACAGAAAGCGTTGTTGGTAATTTGAAATATGTTGTAATTGGGGCTTTTTTCGGAATTGTTTTCGTGAAGGCTGAAATCATTTCGTGGTTTCGGATACAGGAAATGTTTCGTTTTCAAGCGTTTCACATGTATGGCGTCATTGGGACGGCTGTAGTGGTAGCAGCTATTTCAGTTTTTTTAATAAAACGTTTCAATATCAAAACAATTGACGGTGAAACTGTGCAATTTGCAGAGAAGCCGATGCACAAAGGTGTTATCATTGGCGGCTTAATGTTCGGTTGTGGATGGGCTTTGACGGGCGCTTGTCCGGGACCATTGTACGCTCAAATAGGCGCGGGATTTCCAGTGGTGTTTGTCACTTTATTGAGTGCTATTGCAGGCGCTTGGTTTTATGGCTATTTTCAAAATAAATTACCGCATTAAACTATACGGAGATGTTAGAGGTTAGAGGTTAGCCCCCCCTCAGTAAAAATACATTTTTTAGCTTAAAAGCTAAAAACCAATTAATTATAAATAATTATTTATTTAAATGTTTTAAAAATTAATTAAATATCATGACTTTAAGACTTGGCGATACTGCCCCAGATTTTACAACTGACACAACACAAGGTACTATCA
>JANMYC010000567.1:0-2341 GCA_031381715.1 Saprospiraceae bacterium | reverse complement strand
GCAGTGCCCAACGTCATGTTTGAGTACTGCATATTTGTATTTTGACCTTTTTTGTTAAAATTTGAGATGATTTAGACCTTGCTATTTCTATTTCGCAATAAATGATCCGCCAAAACAAGAGCCGTCATCGCTTCCACAATCGGTACTGCACGGGGTAAAACACAAGGGTCATGCCTGCCACGTCCAGTCACTTCCACACTTTCTTGAGCTTGGTTCACACTTTCTTGAGCCATAATAATAGTAGCTACGGGCTTGAACGCTACTTTAAAATAAATGTCTTCACCATTCGAAATGCCGCCTTGGATGCCGCCTGAGTGATTAGTACGGGTTTTCACAACACCCCCCTCAGTATAAAAGGCGTCATTGTGCGCTGAACCTCGTAATTCAATGCCTTCAAAGCCAGAACCATATTCAAAACCTTTGGCTGCATTGATACTGAGCATGGCTTTTGCAAGGTCAGCATGGAGTTTATCAAAAGCGGGTTCACCCAATCCAACGGGGCAGCCTTGCACCACGCCAGTAACAATTCCCCCAATTGTATCGCCCGCTTTTTTCACTTCTTGAATTAATTCAATCATTTTTTCAGCCGTTTCTAAATCAGGGCAGCGAACGGGCGTACTTTCTATTTCATTGAAATTCAATTCTTTATACGATTTTGGCGTTTTCAACGCACCTACTTGACTCACATAAGCATTGACTTCAACCCCCTCAGTACGCAACAGCATTTTAGCCACTGCACCAGCCGCTACACGAGCTGCCGTTTCACGAGCCGATGAGCGACCACCACCTCTATAATCCCGAAGGCCGTACTTCATTTGATAGGTGTAATCAGCGTGAGAAGGGCGGTATTTATCCGCAATGTGGCTATAATCCTTAGAGCGTTGGTCTTCGTTATAAATGACTATTGAAATAGGATGTCCAGTACTTTTACCTTCAAAAACACCACTGAGTATTTGAGCCGTGTCACTTTCATCACGTTGAGTCACAATTTTGGATTGACCTGGACGGCGACGGTCAAGCTCTGACTGAATGAACGTTTCATCAATATCCAGACCCGCGGGGCAACCATCAATAATAACCCCAATTGCTTTACCGTGGGATTCGCCAAAAGTTGTAATTCTGAACGCACTACCAAATGTATTTCCTGCCATAATTTTAAAATAAAAAATACAGATTTTAATAGTTTAAAACCTATTTTTGAATGAATGATGAATAAATTGGAGCGCAAAAATAGGGTTTTTCCTCATTAAAATATAGAAAATACTGAGGGGGTATGACTTTAATTTTAAAATGAAAAAATTTAAACAATGGTAATACTTAAACTTATCATTTATAAAATGGTTTTTTAGAAAACCGTCGATATAATTAATGCGTAGAGTGAATTATAATTGATATCCTGTAATTAATCTTACCTTTATGCATTACTTCTTATTATTAATTAGGTGTTAATAAATAAACTTGTCTACCTGCACATTGGTTTATTTAGCAAAAAATATATATTCGCCTGACAATGGGCTATTTTTTATTCATTTCTATTTTCTAAAATAATTATCCTAAAGTTTTTTAAATGAAAAAAAACATTTACCTCATTCTCTCGATTTGCCTTTTCTGCATTTCGTCAACTGTTTTTGCCAACAAAGACGGTCGTATTTTATTAACGGCTCAGCTTTCAGGTAGTCAAGAAGTACCTGCCGTCAATACAAAAGCCAAAGGCGTAGTCACTTTTACCCTCGAAGAAGACCGTTCTATGACCATTAATGGTGTCTTTGATAGTTTAAGTGGGCCCGTAACCAATTGCCATTTTCATAAAGCTGTTTCGGGTGTTTCTGGAGGCACTGTGTTAAGCCTTTTGACTTATGTAAAGGGCAATCGTATTTACGGTAAAATACCAGCAGCTTCAATTCAACCTTTCCTTTTGGCTATGATGAAGGATAGTATTTACATTAATGTTCACACTACAGCTAACTCGGGTGGTGAAATAAGAGGTCAATTATCACTTCAAGCGGATACACATTATTGGACATTGATGAGTGGCTTCAATGAAGTTCCTGTTGTCAATGTTAGTGGACTGGGTTTGGCTTCGGTAGTGATATCAAAAAATCTGTTACGAGTTGATTATAAAATAGTTGCATCAGGTCTTACTGGAGCTATTACTGGCGCACATTTCCATTATGGTGCTGCGGATAAAACAGGAGATGTGGCTTTCTCGTTGACCAGAAATGGTAATGTCCTATCTGGAAGTATCGTTTTACCAGATTCAAAATTTATTGATAGCTTGAATGCTGGAAAAGTATATGTAAATATCCATACTACAGCCAATAGCGGTGGTGAAATAAGGGGG
>JANMYC010000526.1:0-6053 GCA_031381715.1 Saprospiraceae bacterium | reverse complement strand
TTCTAAACCACCGCGCTACAATTTCCTCAAAACACCTTTTATACTGAGGGGGTACTCATTTCAAGACCCCTCTTAAAAACCGCACCCAAATATTCCATTGATACGCATTTTTATCGGTTGAAAACTGTTTTTCTACTTTATCAAAAGCATCTTCAATATAGGCATCGTGTAACCAACGAACAGCCAAAGACCATATAAATGTCGCTTTTATAGAAGTATTCATATCAATTGTGTGCTTAATTTCAGTTCGTTGAGCATCTAAAGCGGTGATTTCAAATTTATGAATACCGTTAAATCCTTCGGGTTTAGAAAATTTAAATTCAACCCATTCTCCTTGCTGATAGGCTTGAACCGAATATCGGATAGGCCCGTGTCCTCCTTTTGAACCCACTTGTAATCCCTTATCCAATTTCATTCGAGGCCATTTATGGATAGCCAGCATCTTATCATTTTCAGATGCCAATGTGTCCAATAATTCAGCAATTTTATCTTTGGGCTGATGAATGACCCTTTTATGAATATTAAGCACTTTCATTGAAATTATTTTATTTAAACCATCGGAAATACAGCCGCCGCAATCATCGTTAAAATCAAACCTGTAATACCCATTAAACTTTGCATGGGAGCAATGGTTTTGAGGGCTTCTTGTTCCGTCAAATTACTTGTTTTACACATAATCCAAAAGCCTGCATCGTTCATCCACGGAATTAACTTTGCGCCGCTACCGATTGCCAAACATAAGTAAACAGGATTAAAACCCAAATTCGCATTTTGAGCCATCCCTGCCAAAATACCCGAAGCCGTAATTAAAGCCACCGTTGCCGAACCTTGCGCCGTCCGCACCACCGCCGTAATGAAAAACGCCAAGGGAATCAAAGCCATTTGATAGTCTTTTGTCAAATCGGCAATGCGGCTGCTGATGCCTGTTTGTTGCAACATGCCACCAAATGCGCCACAAGCGGCAGTGATGAGAATAAAAACGCCACCACTCATCAAAGCGGTTTGAACAAAGGCTGTCATACCTGCTTTCACCGTTTTCTTTTGTTTGGCGAGCACCAAGAGCGCAAAGATAGCACCCGAAAGCAAGGCGATATTTTTATCACCAAAGAATAAAACGACATCCATTATTTTATTTAAAAAATCGAATTGTGTCAAAGGTATCGGCAGCTTAAACCCTTCAACGGCAGACCGAATGCAGATAGTTATCAAAGGAAAAACAGCGGGCAAAAGCGCCAAACCCAAGGCGGGCAAGTCTTTGTCGTCTTTATTAGCAATGGCTGCAATATCTTCCAAACGGGCATCGGGCGCATCTCGAAGCGGAATGGGGTACTTTTTATTTAACCAAATAGCGATAAAATAGCCCACCGTAATGGTACAAAGCCCCAAAAGCGTTCCACAAACCATCATCAAACCAATAGGAACGTGCAATGCTGTTACTAAAAACAAGGGGCCGGGCGAAGGCGGCACATAAGAATTTGCCATCACCGCCCCTGCTATAACGGATAAAGCCAACAAAAGGTAGTTTTTACCCAAACGCATACCCATAGCTTTTGCCAAAGGCATCATTAAAAAGATAACAGTATCCACAAAAACGGGGATGGTGAGGAAAAAACTGCTCAATATAAATCCAATCGGCGCGTGTTTCTCGCCCGTTAATTTGAGCATGGCTCGGATAATCTTTTCGGCGGCACCGCTGTCGAGCATGGCTTTGCCAATGATGGCGGCACAGGCTATGACTATGCCGAGTTTGGCGCAGGTATTACCAAATTCCGTCCCGATGCGTTCGCCAATACTTTTATTCGCTAATTTTAAAGCATCAGCGGCGGAGTTTGTTTTTAAAAAAAATTGCTCAACGGAAGCGGTGGGTGTGAGTAAAGCCACGACCAAAGCCGCTAATAAAAGAGCTAAAAATGGATGTAATTTCAAGCCAATGATACCGCCTACAACGATGATGACACCGACTAATAAGATTAATATTGGGTCGCCCATTTTGATTTCGGGTTTCTGATATCGGATTTCGGCGTCCGATATCCATTTGATTAAAGTTCGTTTTTCGTTTCTATGTTTTCTATGTTAGGGAAACTTTAAAGGTTTCCCTAACATGATACTCAACATAATACTCAAACATGGCACTCACGCCTTTTATTTTAAACCATTCAGCTTTTTAGCCATATTCCTTGCACCTTCGGCAACAAAAGTAGCATCAGAACCACAGGCGATGAATTTAATACCCATACTGTGATATTTATCGTAATCCTCGGTATTAAAAATTAAAATGCCGATGGCTTTATGGGCTTTTTGAGCGGCTTCAACAATTTTATTCAAAGCATCCACAAACCGTGGATGGTCAAATTGTCCAAAAATACCCATTGCCATGGATAAGTCGGCGGGACCAATGAAAAGAATATCCACGCCTTCTACTGCAGCGATGGCATCTAAATTATCGAGGGCTTCTAAAGTTTCAATCTGAACAATGCCGAGTATATTGTCTATTGATTCATCGTAATAAGTATTAAAATTTGACCCAAATTGCGTTGCTCTGACCATTTTCGCCACGCCTCGATTGCCAAAAGGCGGATAATGCAAGCCGTTGATGACTTTTTTAGCTTCTAATGCATTGTCTACTTTGGGGCACATAATGCCTTCCGCGCCCATATCCAATATGCGGGATATACGGGGCGATTCAGCACTTTCAACCCGTACTAAAACCGCAGAGGGGGAATTGCCCAAAGCCTGTAATTGCGCCAATACGTCTTTTTCAACCCCTGCCCCGTGTTCAAGGTCAATCAATACCCAATCAAATCCGGCTTGTCCGACTATTTCTGCCGTCAAAGGGCTTCCGAGATTGAGCCAACAGCCGTTGAGGGTTTCACCTTGTTTAAGGCGTTTTTTTAGATTTTTCATTTTGTTATGTTAAAATTGATGTCTAAACTTTTCATCTCGCGCTTTCGGGATGGGAAGTTTTAAGCCAAAAGTCTTGCAATATTAAAAGCCGTATTTTCTAAATTTTTTGCTGTTTCTGCCAATGCTTCCGCTAAGTTACACGGTTTTGGTGTAATTGAAAAGGCTGCTTTTAGTCCTAAATCATTCAAATACTGAGGGGGTAAATCCAATGCGCCACAAAGCGCAATAATGGGTTTTCCTTTCGCCCTTTCGGTGATGCCTGCAATGAGTTTGCCTTGCAACGTTTGGGCATCGAGTCGCCCTTCGCCCGTAAAAATATAACTGGCATCGGCGGCGTGTTCGTCAAAATTTGCCCAATCTAAGACGGAATCAATGCCGCGTTTCATCGTCGCATTTAAAGCATAGAGGCAACCAAAACCCAAACCGCCCGCCGCACCCGCCCCTTGAACAGTCGCGTCTTCGCCGATGATTTTAGCAAAATGTTTTAAACCTTTATCGAGCGTTTCAATGTCCTGTTCTGTTGCCCCTTTTTGTTTGGCAAAAACGAAAGCGGCGCCGTTTTTACCGAAAAGCGGGTTTTTAACATCACAAATGGCTTCAAACGCAATATCATATATTGGATGTCGGATATTAGATGTGGAATTCTCTTGATTCTCCGAAATCCGAAATTTGACGCCGTTATACTGAGGGGGTATCGCTTTTTCAATTTTAATTAAATTTTCCCCAATTGGCGATACATTTTTCCCGTTTTTATCCAAAAACTGCCAACCTAAAGCGGCTGCCATGCCAATCCCCGCATCATTTGTGGCTGAACCACCGAGACCAATGATGATGCGTTTTGCGCCTTTTTTAACGGCATTTTTAATCATCAAACCCACGCCATAAGTTGTGGTTTTGAGGGGATTGCGCTCTTCATTTTTCAATAATTGCAGCCCTGCGGCTTGTGCCATTTCAATAAAAGCCGTAGTGTTGTCGTGACTTAAACCATAAGTGGCGGTGTGTTTTCTGAAAAGTGGGTCGCACGTTTCTACTTCAATTCGTTGCAAATCAAAATAATGGGCAGCAATATCCGACAAGCCTTCGCCACCATCGGAAAGCGGCAATTCAACGATGTGGGCATCGGGCAAAGAAGCAATGATGCCGCGCTGAATCGCTTGGCACACGCTGAATGTATCGAGCGCATCTTTGAAACTATCGGCTGCTATGAGTATTTTCATCATTAATGCGAATATTGGGTTAAAAGTCCTGTAAGGACGAACAATATTGTAGCCCCCAAATTTATTTGGGGGTTAAAAATAACAAAATAGATTTTGAGTGCCATCGGCACGGCACATATAAAAAAGATATTCTATGACTAAATGCACCGTTCCTACGGAACTCAATAGAAATTGCGTTGTTTTAACCCCCCAAATAAATTTGGGGGCTACAATATTAATCGTCCTTATAGGACTTTTAACCCAATATTCGCATCATTGACTCAAGTTGCTAATTATTATGTATATCGTGGCTACGCCACTCGAAACAATTTTGGTTTACTTTTTCTACCGATATTTAATGCCTAAAAACACTTATCATTCGAGTAAAAAGTGCCTTTAGGCATTGGATATCGGTAGGAATTATAATAAACCCTGACCTCTAAGTCCCACAGGGACGATATTGATTTAACTATCAACTTAATTTATTTACGCTTCATCACCGACCGCTTGAATCAAGCCTTTAATATATCCATAACAAAACGAAAACGCTTGCAAATTGGCAGCCGAATCATGATGATGAGGAACGTGGTCTGGCATTACCATACCCGAAAAGCCGACATCTCGCAAGGCACGGACAACGTGTAAAAAATTCATTTCACCATTATCGGGATATACTTCTTGAAAATTATTAAAACCGCCTTTGATGTTCCGTAAATGTACATTGAAAATTTGATTTCTTTCACCCACCCATTTGATGATTGGAAAAATTTCATTTTTCGGATCTTTCAAACCCTCAGCAATGGAACCGATGCAAAAATTGAAGCCGTGATAAGGGTTATCGTACAATTTTGCGAAGCGTTTTATGCCTTCAAAAACATCGGGACTGTTCCAACGCATGATACCTTTATAGGGCACAGGAATGGGCGGATCGGCAATGTGATTGGCTAATTTTACTTTATATTCGGCAGCAACGGGTAGGCAACGGTCGAGCATATAAGTAATACGCTCAAACATTTGGTCAACCGAAACATCGCCCGCAATGGTTTTGGGTTGGGGATTTTTAAGGGCTTCTTCATAATTCCAAGTAGTGTATTCGGTGTTACCGCGCTTTGGGTCAAGCGTTCTGCCAGTTCTCAAAACGGGTAAAATGGTGGTATTGTAGTTCAAGACTTTAATGCCCGTTTTACCAGCCACTTCAATCATTTGTTGTAAAATTTTGATTTCTCTATCGCGTTCGGGGCTTTTACCGAGCATAATATTTGGATATTCCTGCTTATCAATACCCGCTGAACTGAGGGGCCAGTGATAAGCATCCAAACTAATTCCGTATTTTTCACAAGCCTCTCGCTTTTTTAAAGAATCATCCAAATCCCACCCCTTGCCCGCAATGGTTTTGGGTGCGCCACCGTCAATATTAAAAACACCATGACGGGCTTTAAATTCTAAGTTTTCAATCGTCGTACCGCCCGATTGACAGCCGACTTGCATCAATACCTTTTTCTTCGGTTCGGCATGAGTAGGATGAGCTCCTTCTGCCTTTTCAGAATTAAAAACCGAGGGCACAACCGAACCCACAGACATCGCTTTTAATACATTTCTCCGCTTCATATCATTATTGATAATATTTTAAAACAAGACTTTCTCTACGTAATCTTTATTATAAGACGACGAAATCTTCATCTCCCTGTACATCGTTTCTATGTTCATTGGAAAAATGTTCATGTAGACCTGCATAGACTCTATGTTCATTGGAAAAATGTTCATGTAGACCTGCATAGACTCTATGTTCATTGGAAAAATGTCTATGTAGACCTGCATAGACTCTATATTTATTGGAAAAATGTTCATGTAAGCCTGCATAGACTCTATGTTAATTGGAAAAATCCAAATACAGTTTTAAAAAAACACACCAAAATATGATAAAATCGCATCTCGATAGTTATAATAAGATTC
>JANMYC010000525.1:0-3770 GCA_031381715.1 Saprospiraceae bacterium | reverse complement strand
TGAAATTTTTAACTTCTGCATTGCTGCGCATTAAGTTATTTGCCAAAGCCAAAAGCATTCCCAATGCATGTTCGGCCACCGCATTCCGATTGCCCTCTGGCGAACTCAGCACCGCTACACCTTTTTCAGCAGCATACACTTTGTCCACTAGTTCCATCCCGCTGCCTACTCGACCCACAAATCGCAAGCGCGTACCCGCATCCAGCATCGCCTTATCCACGAATATTTTTGAATTGATAATTAGCCCATCATAATCTCCAATAACTGCGTGTGCTTCTTCATTCGTAATATTAGGCTGATAAAAACAGACGAAACCCAATTTCTCTAAACCTACCATCAATAAAGGATGTACATCATCCGTAACCAATACTTTTTTCATAACTAAAATTTAACTCATGTCACCGCTTTAAGTGGTGGCATGGATACTTTATGTTTTATTATCCTTGCCACCGCTTGAATCGGTGACATGGGTTAAAACAAACTAATATACCCAAAATGGGTTTTTGTATTTCTCAAATCAATTGGATTGCCTTGTTCCCTTCCGGCTGCAAGGGTAAAACCAAATAAACCGACCTTTGTTTCAAAAGTAATACCCATCCCAAAGCCCATCGGAGTATCCGTTCGATTGGTTGCGCGGGTCACGTCTTGAATCCAACCCACATCACCAAAGGCGTAAAGATAAGAGTTTTGACCTATCAAAAGGCGATATTCAAGCGTCCCTATGACATATCGAGTGGCAAAAATGGACTCCTCATTGAACCCCCTCAGTATCCGATTGCCTCCAATGCGATATTGCTCGTTTTGGGCAATCGGTGAAGATGTTAAAATAACACCACTCTGGATGCCCAGTTTCAATGCACTCTTTTTAAAAATGGGAACATAAAAATCAGTTTTAGCGTCTAATTTGTATTGAAAACTCCGCAGTGCTGCCGTGTCGTACAAGCGATTAAAGTTAAAACTGGTATCGCTCATATCTTTTAAATTCAAAATATCACTGTTCTTGCGCACTTGTCGCACACCTGCGCTACCCCTCATTATCAGAGCCAATCCACGCCTCGGATTGAAGCGATAATCCAATTTTTGTTTTGAAAACTCCAAACCATACGTGTTCGTAGAGACATCCAAAGTGGCAGGTAGTTGCTTCGATGAAATAACTTGTAATGAATTGATAATCAAGTTATTAGCCTTGTATTGATTCCAAAAAAGCTTTAAATAATCATTGCCTCCTAATAGATATTGCGCACCCAAATTAAGGTGCGTTTCAATATAGGTAGAATCCCTTTTGTACAAATCAAAAGAACCATCAAATCCAAAAGGCGTATTCAATATGTATGGGTAGGTCAATTTTACATTCAAGCGAGGGCTTTGAGGTTTTAATTTTTCAAAATTCGCCATAATCCTCTCGCCAACGCCTAAAAGATTATGGAAATCCACATTCCCGTTAAAAGTAACCGTGAATTTTTGAACGCCATTCGAAGCTGTATTGGGTTGTACACCGACTAAAAAATCCCAACGAGAAGCCTTTCTTTCATCTAAAAGGAGCTTAATGACCACTGTTTTATCCTCTTTAAAAAGGATTGTAGCACTTTTTCTCTCTTTTAAAAAAGGCAATTCAGCCAAACGCTGACTCATTTTCAAAATCTTTGAACGGCTAAAAATGCTGCCTTTGGGGATATCTAAATACTGCTGTAAAAACCTTGAGGAAATACGGGCAAACCCCTCAGTCTGAATCGTATCGAACTTAAAAACTTCACCCGTTTTCATCATCAAAACTGCCCCGATTTCACCATCTTTTACGGCTATACTATCCAGCCAAACTTGCGCAAACGGGTAACCATTGTCCACGGCATAATTCAGTAACTTGGATTCTATATCAGAAATTTCAGAATATATAAATCGCTTATTATCAAATAGTTTCTCTCGATAACCCACTTGCGAAAGAAAGGCTTCTGGGACATTCCCATTGTGCAAATAAGCCCATTCATAGCGGTTGCCAATGTGCAATTTTGCATACAATGAGCTATCTTTTTTTTCAATAAAATCAAAGGAAGACTCGAGAAACGACTGTTTATGCAGGCTTGAAATTACCCCCCTCAGTATAGACGCTGCGGTAGCCGAATCAGCTACTTTCGAGGGCATATCTTTGAAGTTTTTAATAAAAAAAGAAGAATCGTTTTCATTTTCAAACATCATTTTCATTGAAAGCTGAGCAGTGCTTTCAAGAGTAAAAAAGAGAATGAAAATAAAAAAGGCTTTTTTCATGTTAGCCACAAAGGTAAGAGAAAAACTATGAAATAATACTGGTAGCCACGGAGCTTGGTCCGTGAAGCATGTCATGGAGCAAGCTCCGTGGCTACCAAATGTTATTTACATAAACGTAAGGATAGGGTTTTTCAGTTGTTCCAAGACCTGCTTTAATAGGGTTTTGTATAATATAATTTTCAACATACATGTAATGTTGAAAATTACGAATATATCTATCATAACTCTCTTCTTGCCAAACTTTTCCTGTGTTTTTTCTTTGTCGATTCAACAAAACGGCTGTTTTACTTTTTATGCGACGCATAATATCATGTAAGTATTGATATTTGGACTCTTCTGAATTATTGGTATCCAGCTGTAAAGATGTATCTATCAATAAATGCACGTGATTAGGCATAATACAATAAGCACCTAATTTGTAATATTTATTGGCATACTCATTTAATACATTTTCGATTGTTTCAGCACAGGCAGGTTCACTCAAATAACGTTCACCATAAGTAGGATGATCCAATAATGACTCAAATTGTAAAAAATATCCTCTTTCCACGTTGTAAATCTGTTGCTGTTTATCTTTTGCATCCGAACTTTTGATTGCAGCAATCTGAGAGGAGCGTTGTAACTTAAGCGTTTTTGCTATTTGAGTTGGTATTGAATTATGCAAGCGAAATGTCACAAAGAAGATTGCTCCCTTGTGATCGAAATGTGGTAGTTTTCTCTGGTATTCCATTGGTGTTAGTGTGCTTATATTGTATCTATTTTATTTTGTTGGTAGCCACAGAACTTGTTCCGTGAAGTATATCACGGAGCAAGCTTCGTGGCTACCGATCTAATTCACCTTATATTCCAACCCTTCCTTTTCAATAGCGGCAATAAAATCACCGTCCACATTTACCTTTTTATCGGGTGAAAAAAGGTTTAGGGTTTGGCGGTTGGTGCTGTCAATGAAGTTCATTTTAAGCTTGTGTTTGCCCTTGTGCCTTGAGCAGATGAGCTCCAATTTATTAATCATATCGTTGGAAATTTTTTCAATGGGCATCATCACCGTGATACTTTCTGTGAGCGCTTCTCCAATGCTCGCTAATTGGCGCACTTCCTTGATTTTGAGTTCAAAATCTTCGGTAGAATTCCATTTCGGTTTCATTTCACCTTCAATGAAAACGGATATGCCTGGCTGCAAAATGGGACTAAAACGAGCATAATCCTCGCTGAAAAGAGCAAATTCAAGCGTTCCTTTGTAATCTTGAATGGTAAAAATGCCAAAACCAGTTCCTTTTTTAGAAACCCGATGATTGACCGCTGAAACGAATGCCGCTATTTTAACGCGCTGATTTTTAAATTCATCGGCTCTATCCAATGTCACATTGGCAAATGCGGTTTCCATTTTATAATCATCCAAAGGATGTCCACTCAGGTAGATGCCCACGCAATCCCGTTCATAATTGAGTTTTTGAATTAAATTCCATTCACTGACCGTAGGTACTGAGGGGTCTTCCATCATCACACTA
>JANMYC010000472.1:0-2791 GCA_031381715.1 Saprospiraceae bacterium | reverse complement strand
CCGTGATTATGAACAGCGATATGGGAAAAAGTGAGGCGATTCGGTTTATTAGGAATTAGGTGATGGGCGATGAGTAATAGATGATAGGTGATGAGTGATTGGAATTAGGCAACAGATACCAAATTATCGCCTAATGCCAGCCATCCATCACCCATCATCTAAATATCTTTAAAACTCAAACGGTTGTTTAAATTCCACTTTAGTCGGCTTGCCATTTTTAAAGCCCGGATACCATTTTGTCAATGATTTTACGACCCTCACGGCTTCTTTATCCAAAATGGGATGGGCGCTTTTTACCACAGCCACATCTTTGACGACCCCCTCAGTATTGATGACATATTTGACGATGACAAGCCCTTTTATCCCTTTTTTTTGAGCTTCTTCGGGATATTCCAATATCGCTCCAGCACTTTTTAATAAACCATTTAGACCGCCCGGGTACATGGGATATGTATCAGGCTTACCTGTTTTTGAGCCTTTTTCATCATAAAAGCCTTTGATTTCTTGATAGCCTTGTTTTTTTAATTCAGTTTTAGATATCAAAGCTGTTGGTGTATCACAGGCTATCCATGATAAAAGGAATGCGGCAATTAAAATCTGTTTCATCATAAATGTTCATTTTGAGTTTTAATAAAAATGAGATAGACTGATATACAATCTATCTCACTGGTTCTATCTTAAATGAAACGCTCAAAAAGCTATTTATATTGAAAAACAGATTAAAATCAATCCACTATCATCGTTTCCATATCCAATTTTTGTTGCAGCATATTCTGCGGTAAATCCCGATATTCGTATTGCTGATTGCGCAATTGAGGTGTGAATCCTGCGTCTCTAATCGCCTGTTGAATACCATCAGCAGTGAAACGGAACGCCGCTCCAGCTGCCGAAACCACATTTTCTTCAATCATAATACTGCCAAAGTCATTCGCTCCTGCGTGTAAACAAACTTGCGCTACTTGCTTGCCTACAGTCAACCACGAGGCTTGAATATTTTTCACATTGGGCAACATGATGCGGCTCATGGCAATCATTCGGATGTATTCATCGCCCGTGACAGTGTTACGAGCACGTTTTATTTTCTTTAAAAGCGTCCCTTCGTCCATAAAAGGCCAAGGAATGAAGGCTAAGAAACCTTTAGCTGAAGCGGGCTTTTTAGCTTGAATATCCCTGATTTTGACTAAATGTTGCATCCGCTCCAAGTTGGTTTCGATGTGTCCAAACATCATAGTTGCGGACGTGGTCAAGTCCAGATTATGGGCTTGGTGCATGATTTCGAGCCATTCTTCTGCTCCCGATTTTCCTTTTGAAATCAAGCGGCGCACACGGTCGTCCAAAATTTCGGCACCTGCTCCCGGTAGTGAATCTAAACCAGCTTCTTTCAAGGCTTTAAGAACCTCGTAATGCGTTGATTTTTCTAATTTTGTGATGTGCGCAATCTCGGGGGGACCCAAGGCGTGCAATTTCAAATTAGGGTATAATTGTTTCAAATTTTTAAATAAATCCACGTAAAATGCCAAACCCAAATCGGGATGATGCCCGCCTTGCAAGAGCAATTGTTCGCCACCGAAAGCAAAAGTTTCTTCAATCTTTTGCTTATACTCATCAATAGTGGTGATATATGCCTCATCGTGCCCGGGGCGACGATAGAAATTACAGAATTTGCAATTCGCATTACACACATTCGTGGTATTAGAATTGCGGTCAATAATCCAAGTGACGGTTTTATTCGGCACATGGTGTTGCCGCATTTTGTTGCCGACGTACATCAGTTCCGCTGTGGCTGCGTTTTCAAAGAGAAAAACACCTTCTTCGGCACTTAGATTGTCGAAATTTAAAGCTCGTTGAAGGAGGTCGTTGATTACCATTTTATGATTGATTTATTCGATTTTAAAACTCTATTTCAAAGAGGGTGGCACCCCCTCAGTATTTTGACTCTCGGAATGCCTTTTGAAGTATTTTACTAAATATAAAACAAAGTTAGTTAATTGAAGTTTAAAAACTTTCATTTTTTTTTGAAAGTTATGAAAGATTGCATTTGAGTATTAGATTCGTTTCTAAGGAGGCGTTTAAAAGTTTGAAAATTCCTTCAAAACAAGTAATTTTATCAAAAATTTAAGTCCAATGCTCGATAAACTAAAGAAAACAATCTCCGACGCCGTCAAGGAACAAGCCACGAATGTGTCCGATGCCATTAAAGAACAGGCGGGTAATATGTCCGAAGCCATTAAAGAAAAAACTGGGAATGTAACGGATGCCATAAAGGAACAAGCTACCAACGTTACGGATGCTTTTAAAGAAAAAACGTATAGCCTCATTGAAGATTGGCTCAAGATATTCCCCAATCTTGAAAGTCACGGGCTCAAAATCAACAGTTTTGGCTTGAGTGTGGGTATTAGCCCCTCATTGGATGTGGAGTTGCGGGGTAAAGCAAACGTTTTTAACATTGCAAAACTTGAATTGCTCATTGAAGAAAACAAGGGCAATCAACCATTGACTACGGTTTTTTTCATTAAAATACCTAAAACGGCATTAAGTCAATATCGGAGTACCCAAATAAACCTTCACCTCAGGCGTTATTTTTACGGATAATTGGAGCAAAATTGAATTAAAATCGCCTTTTGTGCCCGTCTTTTTATGCAATTCATAGGTCATTTTAATGGCTTTAAAAACCGTAGTCAATGGTTGATTGCCCTTGTTTTCTTCAATGAGCAATTCAAGTTTTGCAATGTTAAAAACGTTTGCTTTACCCCGCAACTCCACATCCAATGAGGGGCTAATACCCACACTC
>JANMYC010000408.1:0-1743 GCA_031381715.1 Saprospiraceae bacterium | reverse complement strand
GGATAAGCTGCAAAATTGTCCGTTTCAGCAATAAAATCCATCGGTGCGCCCGTTGATTTTACTGCCGAACTGTACAAATTGCGATGATGCCACGTATCCCAAAACTCCGTTTGTTTTTGGTTGTCCAAATCCCATAGATTTTCATGATTCCAAAGAAAAGCGGTTTTGCGTTTCGCCAATTTTTCGGGCAAAACGGCATTGGGTTGATAGAGTTTTCTCAACATTTTCATGTCTTCCAACGCTTGCACAAACTCTTTTCCGCCCGAAGAAAGCGTCACGCCATCTGTCCCAACAATGCCATCATGGTACATCTCACTACTGCCCAACGGATGCCTATAACGGTAGGTACACGCAAAAGAACTACCACCACCAAAAGCGTGCAACAGCCAAGTGTGCACCGTTCCCGGCTGCAATTGCGGATTAATGGAAGCCCAATTGACCTGCCCAGGCTGCAATTCCATCACGCCCGTCACGCCATTTATCGGTCTGTAATAATCATTCGCCTCCGCCATTTTGTAAGGCGAACCGATTCTAAAACTGTTCCCGCCTAAGATATTTTTGCCACTCACAGGATACATCGTGTAAGAAACAAAGTCCATTTTGTCAGACCTGCGTGGGTCTGCGGCGGTCGTCACATTCGTGTAATTCGTTGTAATCCATTGTTTTGGGTTGATATGCTTTCGCAACGTCTCCGCTTGTCGGTTCAAAAACGCCGCTTGCATATCTGCCGTAAATCTTCTGAAATCCAAAACACAATGCGGACTCAATTTATCCTCAAAATAAATTTCTGCATGTGGCAAAATGATTTGCTCAAAATTATCATACCGTGTACTCCAAAAACTACCAACCCATTCTTTATTCAATTTTTCAATCGTTCCATATTTATTTTTCAACCAATTTTGAAACGCTTTTCGGGCTGAAGGACTAAAATCGTTGGTTGCTCCAGCCTCATTATCCACTTGCCAACCCATGACATTTTTGTTATTGCCGTACCTTTTTGCCAATTCAGTCACGATTCTATCCACAAAAGTGTTATAAATGCCATTTGTTACCGATTGATTGGCGCGATTGCCATGCTCACGCCTGCGCCCACTTTCATCTACCAAATATACTTCTGGATATTTTTCACTCATCCACGCCGGCGGGCAAGCTGAAGGCGTGCACAAAATCACTTTTAACCCTGCTTTTTCAGCTAAAACCAATGCTTCATCCAACCACTTAAAATCAAATTGTCCTTCTTTTGGCTCTAAAAATGTCCAAGCAAATTCAGCGAAATGCGTAAATTCAAAACCTAATTTTTTTATATTCGTTAAATCCCGTTCCCAATCTTTTTTATCCCATTGTTCAGGATAATAATAAACGCCGATAGACATCAGATCGGGCTTAGCAAAAAAGTGTTGGGCATTTTTGGTTTGTGCAAACATCGAGTTTGCTCCTGAGAATAACAGAAGTATAGAGAAGAGTTCTAATTTAAAAAAAGACACTTTATCCATTTAATACACTTTTATTTCATCAATAAATATCCAGCTTTTATTGCCTTTTCCTGCGTGCCAATCAGGAATTTGTTTTACTAAATAGAGTTGCAACTTAATTTTATCCGTTTTTACACCCTTTTTTATGTCGATTACTGAAGGGGTGCAAAAACTGCCTTTCACTTCTTTCTCTTGATTAAATGATTGATTACCAATCAATTGATACGTTTTTGTTTTGCTGTCAAAAGAATAGGCTTCTATTTTTTCGGGT
>JANMYC010000313.1:0-2319 GCA_031381715.1 Saprospiraceae bacterium | reverse complement strand
TAAATTATTTAGCTAAAGCAATAATATCGCGTACTTCCAAAACCTGCTTATCAGACCCTTTTAAAACGCTGTTTATCATAGCCAAACCCAATTCTGACAGGGTGGACATGTATTTGGAAGCAATCGGGCGCAAAATAGGATATAACCACGACAGATATTTATAATAAGGCAAAGTATTTTTCAAGCCTTTTGTCGGCTGCAAATAGCCCGGGCGGAAATTATACACTTTTTTAAAAGGTAATTTCATCAAATCATTTTCGGTTTTACCTTTTACTCTTGCCCACATTTGGCGGCCTTTTTCGGTGCTGTCCGTTCCTGCGCCTGAGATATAACAAAAGGTCATATCATGATTGAGGCGGCTCAAAGTTTCAGCCACGTGCATAGTCAATGTATATGCGCCTTTAGTAAAATCTGCCTCATTCATGCCAACAGAGGACATGCCCAAGCAGAAAAAACAAGCATTATAGCCCGTTAATTGGCTTTCAATGGCAGAAAGATTATAAAAATCGGCATGAATGATTTCTTTTAGCTTCGGATGCACCACACCACACGGCTTGCGATTGATGACTAAAACCGACGATACTGAAGGGTGTTGAAGGCATTCGTGTAGAACGCCTTCACCGACCATGCCCGTTGCACCAGTTAAAATGGCATTGATTTGTTGACTCATTTTAATATTATTTTTTATCAAAATTATCCAAAGCGGCTTGCAATGGTAGTGAACGCAGGCGTTTACCCGTCAAATTGAAAATAGCATTCGCTATCGCAGGGGCAACGGGTGCCATTGGTGGCTCGCCCACACCCAGAGGTTTGGGCGTGCCTTCGTGCATGATGACCTCAATTTGAGGGGTATCCATGAGCATGGCGACTCGATAATTGTGGAAATTAGTGGGTACAACTTGGCTATCTTCAATTTGCACTTCTTCGTATAAAGCGGCACTCATTGCCATCATCGTAGCGCCTTCCACTTGCTGCCTTACTCCATCTGGGTTGACAATTTTACCTGCATCAATAATCTGAGTAATTTTTACAACTTTAATTTGCCCTTCCACAATTTTAACTTCTGCAATGGCGGCTGAAATTGATTTTCTATCCTCTCCTACCGCAATACCTCGCCCAATGCCTTCGGGTTTAGGCGTATTCCAACTGGCTTTTTCACCTAAAATGGTTAAAATTGTTTTCCGTCTTTTTAATACATCATCTTCTGAGCAATGGTCGATTCGGAATTGTAGTGGGTCTTTGTCTGCTTTTTGAGCCATTTCATCCATAAAACATT
This sequence comes from Saprospiraceae bacterium, assembly GCA_031381715.1. Taxonomy (GTDB): domain Bacteria; phylum Bacteroidota; class Bacteroidia; order Chitinophagales; family Saprospiraceae; genus JAAFJT01. The sequence continues at coordinate 1,043 of JANMYC010000313.1, read as the reverse complement.
CGACAGCAAAGGTATTTGCAAACATGCCTACACCCCGCCAAATGCCCGTAGTGAAGGGTAAAACACCTTGCCACATGGTCGCTTTTCGATTGGGAATGGCGTAAGGAATGTGTGAACCATGACCCGCTGAAATAAAATCGGCGCCCAAGACAGTCATTGCCAAGGGCGATAGGCCCCAAAGCACCATATCAGCTGTAGCGAGTTCGTGCTGCATTGCGGAGACTTTTCCATTTGCATCCAACTGACCCCTCAGTACATGGTGTGTGTTGGGTCTGAAATAGCCATTTTGAAACTCTTGTTGGCGGGTATAAATGAGGTGAACGGGTTTTCCAACAGCTTTTGATAGTTTAGCGGCTTCGATGGCATTGTGTTTCATGGCGCGTCTGCCAAAACCACCACCAACAAACCCCGTTCTGACATCCACATTTTTTTTACTAAAATCAATTCCACTGGCGATAGCAGCTTGCATATTGGTCGGCATTTGAAACGATGTATAAATAGTGGCTTTATCGCCCGCGACATCAGCAACGGTGATGCTTGGTTCCATACCCGCATGAGCGCCCAGAGGTGTGCGGTATTCACTCGTTAATGTACCTTGATTTTCAGTATTTAAAAACCCATCTACACTACCTATTTTTTGAACATTGACTTCGTTCCCTTTGCCGACGGTGATGGTTTCTAAAACGTCTTTTGTGGCATATTTTGCCTTATAATCCCATTCTGCTTTGATTTTACGCACCGCCATTTCAGCCGCATAACGGGTATTGGCGACTACACCAATCCAATCTTTTTCTTCTAAAACCGCTAAAACGCCCGCCGCTTTTTTCGCTTCGCTGACATCGGCTTTTTTCAACGTGCCACCGATATATGGGCTATATAAAACGGAGCCATAGACCATGTTCGGCAAATCCGTATCAATGCCATAAATGGGTTTTGCCAAGACTTTATCCCTCAAATCAAGGCGTTTTTGCTCTTTTCCGACGTATTTAAACTGCGATTCGGGGCGCAATTCAGGTGTTTTCGCAGCTTTCCATTCGGTGGTT
>JANMYC010000312.1:0-4222 GCA_031381715.1 Saprospiraceae bacterium | reverse complement strand
TCGTCGTGAAAATGATGCGATTAAATACCTTCGTCCCGATGCGAAATCGCAGGTAACGATTGAATATGATGATAATAATCAACCGATTCGCATTGATACGATTGTTATTTCTACGCAACACGACGATTTTGATGAAGAAGAAAAAATGCTCGCCAAAATAAAAAGTGATATTATCAGCGTATTGATACCGCGCGTAAAAAGCGCGATGAAGCCAGAGATTCAAGCTCTTTTTAACGATAAAATCACCTATCACATCAATCCAACGGGCAAATTCGTTATCGGAGGTCCCCACGGTGATACAGGCTTGACAGGTCGTAAAATCATCGTGGATACTTATGGCGGTAAAGGCGCGCACGGTGGTGGTGCATTCTCTGGAAAAGACCCATCAAAAGTGGATCGTTCAGCGGCTTATGCGACGCGTCATATTGCTAAAAACCTCGTTGCGGCGGGTGTTTGTGATGAAATACTTGTTCAAGTATCTTATGCGATTGGTGTTGCTAAACCAATGGGTATTTATGTGAGCACTTACGGCACAGCAAAAGTCAAAATGAGTGATGGTGAAATCGCTAAAATTGTGGAAGAAGTATTCGATATGCGTCCATACGCAATTGAAAAACGCTTGAAACTTCGCCAGCCAATGTATAGCGAAACGGCAGCTTACGGACACATGGGACGTAAAAATGAAACTGTAGAAAAGACATTTTCACAACCCGATGGTAAAACAAAAACAACTAAAGTAGAACTTTTCACTTGGGAGAAGCTCGATTTTGTGGATAAAGTTAAAAAAGCATTCAAAATTAAGTAAGTTTCTGCTTCATTTTGTCTCAGATACTGAGGGGGGTATTTCGTTTACGAAATACCCCTTTTCTTATTTTAATAATAGATTAAAAGACTCTATTTTTACAATATGGAAATTTTAAAAATAGCTCATCTAAAAGGTCATCAAGGCTCTGTTTTCAAGTTAACTCAAGCCAAAGAAGGGAAGTCAATACTATCTGGAGCAGGTGATGGTTGGATTGTGGAATGGGATATTGATAACCCTGACACAGGCAAATTACTGGCTAAAGTGGATTCTAATATTTATTCGTTGCTTTTTTTACCGAATATTCATGCTGTGATAGTAGGAAATATGAATGGGGGAATTCATTTTGTGGATATTGAGCAACCTCAAAACAATAAAAATATTGCCCATCATCAAAAAGGCGTTTTCGATATTCAGTATTTTAATAATCAAATTTATACTTTAGGCGGTGATGGAATCGTCACTCGCTGGAGTTTATCGCCCTTTCAATCCATTGAAAGCCTACAAATTTCAACTAAAAGCTTGCGCTGCATGGATTATTCTCAGTTTAGAAATGAGATAGCCATAGGTGCATCGGATGGCAATATTTATTTTTTAGATACCCAGCTCAATTTAAAAAACGTCATAAAACAGGCACATAAAAACTCTATTTTTTCAATAAAATACAGCGCGGATAGCCGTCATCTACTGACTGGGGGCAGAGACGCCTTGCTTAAAATCTGGCATTTTAATGAAAATGCTAGAGAAATAAGCGAAAATCCAGTACTTTTAACTGAAATTGAAGCCCATAATTTCACTATTAACGATATAAAATTTAATCCTCAATACCCCTCAGTATTTGCCACTGCGAGCCGCGATAAAACGATTAAAATATGGCATTTGAATTTCCAATTGGGTGATGCAAAATTATTGAAAGTAATCAATACTGTTAAAAATGGTGGGCATATCAATTCCGTGAACTCCATTGTATGGATTAGCGAAGACGTGTTGGCTTCTGCCAGCGATGACCGTTCTATTATTCTTTGGAAGTTAATTTTTGAAGGCAATGAAAATATTTAAAAGTTAAAAATCAATAGATAGAACATTTATCAAAAAAGGCTCTTATTTTTACTATTGTTTTAGCATACAAACTAATTAAAATCATATAGAACTAAATCCATATTTCAGATGAAAAAAATATCTACACTTTCATTTTTTATGCTTCTTACTGCCTTTATACTGAGGGGTCAGACGAGCACAGTTGCTTTTCCTAAAGTTTATTCAATTTTTCAATCCAAATGCATCTCTTGCCACAGCAATGCTCAAAAATCGGGACAACTTGACCTTGAAGGCAGTGGCACAGATAAGGAAGGTGCTGTTTTTACTAATTTGGTGAATAAAACACCTGCTAATACAGTTGCAGCGGGTAAAGGGCATAAAATAGTTTATCCGGGTAGAGCTGATAGAAGTTTTTTATTCCATAAAGTAAACGGGGACTTCGATAAGTATTACCCTGCTTTGGCATCTTCTGAGGGTACTATTATGCCACTATCAGGGACGACTTTGACGAAAACAGAAAAAGAAATTATTCGCCAGTGGATACTTTTTGGGGCTACCAAAACGGCTACAATTCCAGAAGGGCGGATAAAAGCCTATTACGATACATTGGGAAAAGCCATAACCGCTTTTGAAACGCCGCCCGCAGCACCCGCCGCAAATGAAGGTTTTCAGATAAAAATGGGTCCTTTTTTCCTTGCACCACAAGGACAAGCGGGCAATGAAGTAGAATATTATCAGAAATGGGAATTAAATATGGCTAATAACATAGAAGTGAATCGCATTGATCACATCATCGCCAATTATTCGCATCATTTTATTATTTATAATTATAATGCGCCATCGAATGCTACGAGTATCGCAGCTGGTTTGCGTTTGAATGCATATCACAATAATGTCAATTTGGTTTCTGCTGTTCAAGAGCGAACTGATTTGAAATTACCCGCCAAAACTGCTTTTAAATGGCCTAAAGACAGGGTGCTTGACCTCAATACGCATTACATCAATTATTCTTCAAGTGGCGTTTACAAAGCTGAGGCTTTTCTGAATATTTATACGCAGCCCAATGGCACCGCAAAACAGGAAATGTACTCACTTTTATTGCCTAATAATAGCATATCAATTCCCAATAATGGGCAGACGACGACTATAGAAGCGCCTTTTATATATACAGGTAAGGTGTTTTTATGGGGTTTGATGGGACACACCCATAAGTATGGTACGGGTTATAAAATATTTAAAAGATTGCCTAATGGATCCAAAGGTGAATTGATGTATGATGCATCGTGCCCAGGTGGGGTACCGGGCTGCCAATCGCCTTTTTATGATTATCAGCATATTCCGCTGCGTTATTTTGGTCCTTTGAAAGAGGCTGACCTCAATCCGGGATTCGTTCATCAAGCTACTTGGAAAAATACGGGAGATAAAACCTTGACTTTTGGACCCACTTCCGATGACGAAATGATGGTCATGATAGCCATGTACACCCTCGATACCACGGGCTTAACAAGCGCACGAGATGTGAAAGAAATAGAGCAAGTCCTCGTTTATCCGAACCCGATGAAAGATAAAATACACTTCATGCTACCCCCCTCAGTATTACGCGCTCAAATAGAGCTTTTTGACCTTTTAGGGCGTTCGGTGTATAGAAAAGAAGAGGAAATTAATGGTCAAACTGCCGAAATACTGAGGGGTGGACTTCCTACGGGTATGTATATTTTTAAAATTGTAGACCAAAGAGGATATATCAAAACCGGTAAAATTAGAATGGAATAACCACCGCGTGGCACCGCTCCAAGCGGTGTCACGCATGAAAATATGAGACTATTTGTACTATTAAATTAACGGTGACACGGCTTTTGAGCCGTGCCACCGTTTTAAAATAAAAATGATGAAACCCGTAATTGAACCGTTAGACTTTTTAAAATTAGAAAATAGCGACGACACAATTATCATAGATGTTCGTGTAGGCACAAATGCTAAAAATGCCTTTGAAAACTTGCATTTAAAAGGCGCAATTTGGGTAGATGCAGAAACCGAATTGGCTCAAAAATCGGATAATGCTGCCAATGGAGGAAGGCATCCTTTGCCACCATTGGAAAAATTTTGTGTTTTATTAGGCAATTTGGGGATTAAACCATCCACCCACGTCATTGTTTACGACGATAAAAATGGAGCCAATGCCGCCGCCCGCTTTTGGTGGATGCTCAAAGCGGTGGGACATAAAAAAATACAAGTCATCAATGGAGGCTTTCAAATGGCTATTAAAATAGGCTACCCGACGAGTACTGAGACTATAAAACCTGAAATGCAACCGCCTTATCCTGCCCCATCGTGGCAATTGCCCACGGCGGATATTGAAGAGGTGGCAAAAGCTGCCCTTGC
>JANMYC010000302.1:0-1965 GCA_031381715.1 Saprospiraceae bacterium | reverse complement strand
ATTTATTTTACGAGCAATTTGGAATCCAACCGCCTTTATCTCAATAAAGGTAATATGCAATTTGAAGATATATCCGCTGCCGCAGGTGTCACCGGTCGCGATGGTCCTTGGAAAACAGGGACGACGATGGCAGATGTCAATGGCGATGGTTTACTGGATATTTACGTGTGTTACTCAGGCAATCTTCCGCCTGAAAAACGGGCAAATCAACTTTTTATCAATCAAGGTAACAATAAATTCATTGAAAAAGCGGCTGAATATGGCTTAAATAGCCCTGCCACCAGCACCCAAGCCGTCTTTTTTGATTATGATAAAGACGGTGATTTGGATATGTTCCTGCTCAATCACAACCCCAAATCGCTCCCCGTTTTGGATGAAGCGTCCACGGCTGAATTGCTCAAAAAAGACGACCCAAACAACGGAATGCGCCTTTTCAGACACGATAAAAACACGAATGGCGAGCCGCTTTTTAAAGATGTAACCACTCAATCGGGGCTTTTAAGTTCAGCTTTATCTTATGGTTTGGGTGCTGCAATGGCAGATTATAATGGCGATGGATGGACGGATATGTACATTTCAAATGATTACACCGTTCCCGATTTTCTCTATATCAATAATAAAAAAGGTGGTTTCACGAATCAAATTCTCACGAGCGTGGGGCATAATTCGCAATTTTCAATGGGCAGCGATGCCGCTGATATAAATAATGATGCTTTGACGGATATTTTCACCCTTGATATGTTGCCAGAAGACAATCGCCGCCAAAAACTCTTGACCGCACCCGATAATTACGAAAAATTTGATTTTAATTTAAAAGTTGGTTTTGGGCATCAATACATGCGCAATATGCTCCAAATCAATCAAGGCATGGTTAAAAATGAGTTGACTTTTAGTGAAATGGGGCAATTAGCGGGCATTTCTAATACTGATTGGTCATGGTCAGCACTTTTTGCGGATTATGACAATGATGGTTGGAAAGATTTATACATTACCAACGGCTATTTAAGGGATTATACCAATTTGGATTTTTTAAAATACATGAACGATTATATGCAAAATAATCGCAATATTCAGCGTCAAAATGTCTTGGAATTGGTTCAAAAAATCCCGTCCTCCAATTTGAATAATTATATGTTTAAAAACAATGGAAATTCCCCCACTGGGGGTCAAGGGGGGCTGACTTTTAAAAACGTCGGTTGGGGTACGTCAAAACCATCCAACAGTAACGGTGCCGCCTACTCAGATTTAGATAATGACGGTGACTTAGATTTAATTGTCAATAATATCAACCAAGCCGCTTTTATTTATCAAAATGATGCTGAAAAACAAGTAAAAAATCATTATTTAAAGATAAAACTGCAAGGCGAAGGGCAAAATCGCATGGGCATTGGTGCAAAAGTGACTATATTTAGCGGAGGAGCTATGCAGTTTTTAGAGCAAATGCCAACGAGGGGTTATCAGTCAAGTGTATCCCCAATTTTGCATTTTGGCTTGGGTCAAAATACCACAATTGACTCTTTACAAATAGTATGGCAAAGCAGTAAAACGGAGATTATTAAAAACATAGCAGCCGATAAATTATTGACAATTGAAGAGAAAAATGCGTCCCAGATTGCTTCGTCCCTCGCAATGACAGCTAAAAATACCTCAAATACTGAGGGGGGCTTTAAAGAAATTCCTTCACCAATAGCCTTCGAAAGTCCTAAAAATACTATAAATGACTTTAAAAGACAGCCTTTATTAACCAATCCGCTTTCATTTGTAAGCCCATGCTTAACTAAAGGTGATGTGAATGGTGATGGTCTGGAAGACGTTTATGTCGGCGGTGCAAGTGGCCAATCGGGTGCATTATATATTCAGAATAAAAACGGTTCTTTTACCTCAAAACCTCAAACCGCTTTTGACGCTGATAAACAAAGCGAAGACTCCGATGCCGCCTTTTTTGATGCCAACGGTGATGGATTC
>JANMYC010000249.1:0-1611 GCA_031381715.1 Saprospiraceae bacterium | reverse complement strand
TAGGCATCATCCAATGCATCCACTGAGATGCCGATATAATCAGGTCGAACGGGTATTTCTCTATTAAAACGACGGTCAACGAGGACGAGTAATTTGACAGACTTAGGGCGACCGTAGTGATTCAAAGCTGTCATGGCTGCTTGGACTGAACGTCCCGTGTAGGAAACATCATCAACCAATATAACGCGTTGATTCTCAATGACAAAGGGCATATCATTGAAGTTAGCAGCCAAGGGTTTTTTACTGGTTCGGAAATCATCTCGGTAAAATGTGATGTCGAGTTTTCCAAAAGGAATTTCATCCCCCCCCTCAGTAAGTGAACGAATTTCAGTGAGTTTTTGGCGAATTCGAGACGCTAATTGCACACCGCCCGTTTGGATGCCGACGATACAAGAGTCCTTAAAATCATCGTAATCCTCAATTAGATGATAACACAGACGCTCAATAGTGAGGTCAAATTTTTCTTTTTCGGATAATATTCTGGCAAATTCCATAATGCTGCAAATATAAGGAATGAGCAATGGACTGGTAGTGCGAAAAAGAGATTATTTTTTGATAAAGTCAAATTTGGTAGTTTGGTATGGTTTTAAAAGGCTGGATTAAGGTATATTTTATGCGTTATTGATGGCTGTAATTTTATAGAGATTTAAAATCTGCCTAAGATTTTGCATTTTTATTTTTATAAACTGTTTTTAATAATTTAAAACTGTATGTTAAAAAAAAAGTACAGTTTTCATATTTTATAAACTATTAACATTTTTCAATCAAATGATTATCAATATTTTAAACAATATATATATCAATATATGAATTTAAAACTGTTAAAATTTTCTTAAACTCAAATTGCCTTTTAAACCATTTTATACTGAGGGGGTCTATTATCCTGTATCTCAAAAAAGATGCTATTGCAGAAAACCATATTGTGTAACCATTTTTAAATTTATTCCACATGAAATCGATTTTCAAAAGCCTAATGGCAGTCATGCTTTTTACAGCACTTTTCACAGCTTGTAACAAAGACAACAACGTTAGCCCCGATGCCACTACAACTGAGGCAGCCATCACATCCAGCGAAGATATAAGCGACACTGAATCCTACACCCAAAGCAGTGAGGACGAATCGGATATGGCTATGGAAGGCATGGGCAGCGGCGGGTTTGGAAGCTCTTGCGCAACAGTTTCTTATTCAGCTCCAAGAGGAACGTTTCCTCAAACAGTGACCGTTGACTTTGGTACTGGTTGCACAGATAGCAAAGGAAGGGTCAGAAAAGGTAAAATTATCATCGTTATGTCGGACACGTTGATTAAAGCCAACGCGACCAGAACAGTCACTTACAGCAATTTCTCGATTGATAGTACTAAAATCGAAGGTACACGCACTTGGAAAAACAACGGCGTAAATGCTCAGGGTCAACCATCTTTCACGCGCTCGGTGACGAATGGTAAAATTACTTTCAAAGATGGCACTTTTGCTACCTGGAATGCGACGCACACTGTTGTGAAAACCAAAGGTGCATCTACAAGAACGCCACTTGATGATGAGTGGTCAGTAACTGGCAATGAAACGGGTACAAATAGAAAAAGTAAAACGTATAGCAGCGTTATTAACTC
>JANMYC010000229.1:0-1803 GCA_031381715.1 Saprospiraceae bacterium | reverse complement strand
TTTGAAAAAGAATGTAAAACGAGGGGCGTCACTTATCAAGTTATTTCGGACGCTCAATTCAAGGGTATTCAAAATGAAATACAAAACCCTCAAATCAATATGGAGGACATGAAACTTGAGGTAGCTCCTAAAATAGCCGTTTATACCCCCGATGCAGATACCAAAGGTAACGGTCTTGAAAAATGGAATGATGCCGTTTTAACAGTTTTAAAATACGCTGAAATTCCCTTTGAAATGTTATATGATAAAGAGGTTTTAGAAGGGAAACTGCTCAACTATAATTGGCTACATCTCCACCATGAAGATTTTACAGGACAACATGGGCGTTTTACAATGTGGCGCGGCAATCCTCAAGAGTATGAAGATCGCAAACTGAAAGCAGAGTTATTAGCCCGTTCTTTTGGCTTTGCTAAAGTTTCACAATGCAAATTAGCTGTCGCTAAAAAGATAAAAGAGTTTACCATAGGCGGGGGATTTATCTTCGCCATGTGCTCAGCTACGGAGAGTTTTGACGTTGCCTTGGCAGCCGAAGGAACTGATATATGTGAATCTATGTTTGATGGAGATGGAACTGACTCTGATGCGCAAGAGAAATTGAATTTTAATAAAACTTTTGCCTTTAAAGACTTTCAAATATTTACCCGCGCTACGGGTATGGAGTTTTCAACTATTGACAACAGCATGAGGCGTAATAGAAATATGAGTATTGATTATTTTACCTTATTTGATTTCTCCGCCAAATGGGATCCTGTGCCGACTATGTTAACGCAAAACCATACTAAGGTAGTTAAAGGCTTTATGGGTCAAACAACCTCATTTAAAAATAAATGCCTTAAGCCAGAAGTCCTTATTTTAGGTGAAACCAAGCCTTTTGCTGAAACCCGTTATATCCATGGCGTAGTGGGTCAAGGTTTTTTTACTTTTTATGGTGGGCATGACCCAGAAGATTATCAGCATCGACACACTGACCCTGATACGGATTTATCACTGCATCCCAATTCACCGGGATATCGTTTAATTTTAAATAACATCCTTTTTCCTGCGGCGAAGAAAAAAAAGCGAAAAACGTGATTCCTCGTTTATATTTTTATATTTTAAATGCCTATTAACCAAGACCATTTTCGGGGAAAATATAGGTAAAATAGGCTTGAATTTTAGAAATTAGAACAAATGTACTAATTATAAAAAAGTGAAGCTGTGGAAAATCAAGAGGTATAAACAAGGTTTTGTGTATATCATGTTTCCGATTATTTTCGGACTAAAATATAAAAAAGTGAATGTTTATGAATAAAAACGACATGAAAAAGATTGTTTTACTGAATTTTGAACAAATTAGTGCATTTGTTCTAATTTTTATTTTCTCTAAAACAAGGCTCATATCCCCTCAGTAAAAGACGATATTTTTTCTCTAATCAATTTAAAATGAGTGCCTAAAAACTTAACTTACACTTTTAGTTTACTTCTGTGAATAAAGTTTATTTTTGTGGAAAGACAATCAGAATATGGCATCATCCAATCCTTCTCTTAAAAAGGCTTTAACGGCTGTTCATCTTTGGGCAATTGCTGTGGGTTTGGTTATTTCAGGCGAATATTTTGGTTGGAACTATGGTTGGGGAGTGGCGGGTACGGTCGGTATGCTGATTGCTACGCTTGTTGTCACTGTTTTATACATCACTTTTGTATTCAGTTTTACCGAGTTGACCACCTCTATTCCGAATGCTGGAGGGCCATTTACCTATGCTTATAGGGCATTGGGTCCCATTGGTGGATTGGTAGCAGGCTATGCGACTGTGATTGAATTTT
>JANMYC010000218.1:0-3389 GCA_031381715.1 Saprospiraceae bacterium | reverse complement strand
AAATAAATTTTCAATAAGTTAATGAAATACTAATTTTTGATGTACCTCTTTTTACATTTTGGCGTCAGAATAAAATTGAAATGCTAAATAATGTACTTATATCTAATTTACAATTTCTAAATTTTAGTGTTGTTAGTTATGGAATCTGATTAAATTCAATAATTTTGTGGCAATTACCTTTTGTTACGCTGATATTTAAGGTGCTTACAACCTTTTTTATATACATAATTTAAGCTACTAAAATTATTGAGCTCCAAGCCACTAAATAAAGAAATGTCCGATAGTGAAATTATTAAGGAATATTTGAGAACTCAAAATTCCTTGTATTTCAGTATGTTGTATCGCAAATACTCTGGTAAAGTATATGGCAAATGCATCTCTATTCTCAAAAATGATGATGAGGCTAAAGATGCAGTGCAGGATATATTCGTTAAGATAATGTTGAATTTAGGCAATTTTGGAGAAAAATCCCAGTTTTCTACGTGGATATACTCTATTACATATAATTTCTGTATTGATAATATTCGTAAGCGAAAAAAAGACAAAACCCTATTTTCTGAAGATATAGAACGTGCCCCCGATGTAGCAGAGGATGAGGTGCCTGATGAATACTTGTTAGAAATGGATGTTAAATATTTGAAACGTGTACTGGAAGAATTACCCACTGGAGATAGAATGATTATACTCATGAAATATCAAGACGATATGAGCATAAAAGAAATAGCAGAGATGATTGATAAAACGGAAAGTGCCGTAAAAATGAAGATTAAACGCGCCAAGCATAAAGCTCAAGAATTATTTGAGAAAATGAATGGTCGTGAACAATGATTGATGTGTTATTTAAAACAGGGATTTTTTTATTAAATTTTATTGAAACGCCTAAATTTTTTCTATGGTTTAATATTACTCTAATGAAACACACTTTTATAACACAAGCAATCTCAAAACCGAATTAATAAAATGGCAGACGAAAGAAAAAAGAATAGCTTTCATAAGCTCATGGAACAAGAATATGAGCCTCGCTTTACAGTGCCACAAATGATGGAAATAGAAAGGCGTATCCAAAGGCAACAAAATTCTTATAGAGTTGCTGGTGATATGTTGGATCTATTCTTTCCTAAAATCATCAAAACTATGATAGGCATGCTTGGTGGCGATGATAGCAGTGATGATGGCAACCGCCCGGCTCCTTCTGAAATGAGCAGCCCCTACAAACCAAAGGGGCCGAATGCTCCTGGTCGGAAATAAATAAAAGGATTAACTATATTATGTTTTATACTGAGGGGTGTAAAATACTCCTCTCTCTGTATTTGAATTATTCCAAAACTTAATGAAAAACAATGGGATTAGAAATTTTAAAAAATTTACTGTTAAGGTTTACATCTGCCATACCCAATTTAATAGCAGCCATAGCTATCGCCTTAATAGGTATGATGATAGCCAAAGCTGTAGCTAAATTGATAGAAAAAATTCTATCAGGAATAGGTATTGATAAACTTGCTCAAAAGCTTAATGAAATAGATGTTATAGAACAATATAATATCAATGTCAAGCCGAGTCATATAATTGGTCAAATATTTTATTACGTTTTATTGCTCATATTTTTGATTGCGGCTACGGATATTTTAGGAATGCCAGCTCTATCGCAATTGATTAGTGATTTAATCAACTACGTCCCCAACCTCATCACTGCTTTAGTAGTGCTGATTTTGGGTCTTTTAATGGCGAATGGTTTGAAGAGTTTAGTTTTTACAGCTTGTAAATCAGTGGGGATACCTTCGCCTAACTTAATTTCTAATTTCATTTTTTACTTTGTTTTTCTGACCGCAATGATTAGTGCTTTATCACAAGCCAAAATTGATACTGATTTTGTTAAAAATAATTTGAGTATTATTTTGGGTGGCGGAGTGGCAGCGTTTGCTTTGGGTTATGGTCTGGCTTCTAAGGATATGATGTCTAATTTTTTAGCATCTTTTTATAGCCGTCGTAATTTTAATGTAGGTGACACCATCAAAATTGGTAATACAACGGGTGAGATAGTGTATTTTGATAGTTCTTGTGTCAAAGTGCAAGTGGGTGAAAAACTTGTTATCATACCCCTCAGTAAATTAATGAATGAGGAAGTTGAAATCCTTCCGAATGAATTACCTCAAGTACCAGAGGAGCTTTAGTTTACTTAAATATTGCAAATTTTTAATTGAAGATATCAAATTAATCAACTCAATATTTTTTAATAAACATTTAAATTAACATGTCACGCAAACAGATTGTTCTATCTTTACTTTTGTTTTTCACTATTAGCTTATCCGCTCAAAAAGTTCTTGATGCTAAAGATGCTGTCAAGGAATTGGATAAAAAAGATGCTACTGATGGCTGGACGAAAATTGGGGGTGTAGGCCTTGATTTCGCATTATTAAATCTTATTAACCCACGTATTGGAGCAGGCGATAATCGTGTAGGTTTTGGTGGTTTATTGAATTATTCAGCTAATTTAAAACAAGGAAAAGTCCTTTGGGATAATAAATTTGGTCTTCAATTAGGCGTTGTAAAAGTAGCTTCTGATGCTGCTGGTAAATCTGCCGATGTACTCCAAGCAACTTCTCAATGGGGCTATCAAATTACTGAAAATGGCAAATGGTATGGCGCTGGATTATTTGATTTTCAAACTCAATTTTTGCCAACTTATGGTAAAAACTATTTGAAAAAAGATGCGATTAAAGACTCGACTTTAACTTTAACCGCTAAGATATTTGCTCCCGCTATTTTCAAATTTGCTCCCGGTGTTATCTACAAACACAGCCCAAATCTTAAGGTGATGTATTCACCTATAGCTGTGAAAGCTGTAATTGTAGCTAATGATGCAATTGCCAAAACGGGTAATTTTATTCCACAAGAAGTAGGCGCTACTACTCCCAAAAAGGTGGATTTTCAAATGGGTTCTGAAATTCGGGCAGATTATGGCAATAAATTCTTGGAGGGTAAATTGGTGTACACGACTACACTCGATTTATATTCTAACTATCTTCGTGAGCCACAAAATATTGACGTAGAGTGGTATCACTCTTTGGATTTCATCATCTACAAAAATATTGCGGTTAATTTCAAGACTGATTGGTTCTATGACCATGATATGTTGGTATTAAAAGGTGGTGATGCTAATAATAAAGGTCGGGCAGTATTTTTCCGTAATGCTCTTTTATTGAAATATAATAAGGTATTCTAATTTTTAGAATTCAGGCGAGCAGGCGTATGAAAATAAATATGGTTTTCTGTCGGGCTTAAAATGGTATAAAAACGAAGCGGAGCGGAGATTTTTATACCATTTTAAGAGCCGACTTAGAAAGAAAACCATGTTTATTTTAGCCCAACTACTTGCAGTTACAAACAAA
>JANMYC010000199.1:0-2964 GCA_031381715.1 Saprospiraceae bacterium | reverse complement strand
TAAAAATGCCGTTAGGCATGTTATATCGGTAGAAAATAATTTAAAAAGCCCACAAGTTCCGTAGGAACGGCATATTAAAATATGTTTTCGATATATCGTTCCTACAGAGGTTCATAATAATAACTATTTTTCTACCGATATAACATGCCTAATGGCATTTTCAAGTATTAAATTGATTTATCCGAAGTTAACAATTCATGCTAAAATACACAAATGTCGGTTATTAAAGGACGTTTATTATGACAGAGAAACCCCATAAACCGCCCTATTTTAAAAAGATAATGCCCAAGAATATAAACTATATCGATAACACAATCTTTCCAAACTGTTTTCCTTCTTCCATTTTCTTCAAAGCGGCATTGCCATCGCGGAGTTCAAAAACTGAATCCACGATAGGGATGATTTTATGCTCAGCAATGAATTTTACCATGGCTTTAAAATCATCTGGCGAGCCCATTGTGGAACCATAGATGGATAATTGATTCCAAAATATGCGCCGAGGGTCAAGATTGGTGATTTTACCCAAAGTAGTTGCCCCATAAAAGGCAATACGACCGCCCATGCGACACAATCCAATAAACTCAGTGAATCCATCGCCCGCTGCCGAGTCAATAATGACATCAAAACCACCAGTTTGTTCGGTCAGAGATTTTGCCCACCCCTCAGTACGGTAATTCACACCGCCTTTTGCGCCTAACTTTTTAGCTTGTTCTATTTTCTCTTCGGAACTGGACGTTACCCACACTTCGCAACCCAATGCCACAGCAAATTGCATCGCAAATAAGGCGACACCACCACCAATACCCGAGATAAGTACTTTTTCACCGCCTCTTGTATGGCATCTTGTCATCAAAGCACGCCATGCTGTGACGCCTGCCAAAGGTACTGCGGCGGCTTGTTCGAATGTTAAATGCTCTGGTTTAGAAAAAATGGCTTCGGAAGGGACTTTTACGTACTCCGCAAATGTTCCATTGTCGGGCAGACCCAATATTTTGAAGTCTTTACCTTGCGCTGCCGGGTTATCGCCCCAATAATGAGCTGCATTGATGATGACTTCGGTGCCATCGGCTAATTCTCCCGCGCCATCGGAACCCAAAATAGTCGGGTATTTGATGCCAGCGTACATGCCTTTGTGAATCCACACATCTCTATGATTCAGAGCCGCCGCTTTGAGTTTTACGACCGTAAATCCCTCCTCCGCAATGGGCGTTGCGACTTCTTCAAACATAAGTGGAAGGTCTTTTCCCGCTAAAACAAGTGCTTTCATAACGTATTTTTAATGATGTTGAACTGAATTTTTTATATGTTTTTTACAAATTGCTATTTCTCGCAACAGAATAATTTATAGAATTTTTGTGAAAAGGTATAAAATTATCTTTTATCTTCACCATATCTTTAAAACTACTTTTCAATTCTGGGTTTAAATAAAAAGGCTACTTGCATCAAGTAGCCTTTTTATTGTAAAAATACTGAGGGGGGCTTCTCATTCCATCAAACTGCTATCCACCATTGTCATAAGTGGATACACGCGGCCAAATTCTTCGGGACTATTCATGCGCCAGAGAAAAGGAAGATGCCTTACTACATCCACATCATTATCTTTTGTCGGAAATTTTAAGTTTTTACCACCGTATTGACTCAAAAGGTACTCGCAAAAGGGTAGAATGTAGCCATTTGTAAAATCCACAAACAAATCTACCGATTCATTTTGTGATAGAGTGGGCGCTTTTAATAATTCTATGGTCTTTTTTGCGTTTTCGTTGTACTGCATGCCCACATCTTTCATAAAAAACATGGCAACTCCGTTATCCTTTTTTATATGTTTAGAAATTGAACTCAATTTATCATCAACCCTGCCCGTTTTTTCTTTGAATTTTTTATTTCTTTCTTCGAAAGTATCCGTTCGCTCTCCTTTTAATTTTGAACTATAGAAATCCATATAGCCATTATTGGCTTTTTCTGCTTCTTGGGTGCTATCAAATAAGGCTAAGGGACTGCCAAAATACTCAACGAAGGATTCATACATCAGTTGAGTGGTCTCTTTTGTTGAATTAAGGGCTTCTTCGGGCAGTATCCAAGGTGTTTTTAGATAATCTAATTTGTATTTCTTTAAGCTATCTGTGGTCATCGTTTCCGTATATACCATCCCTGATAACACATAAACCCCATTCCAGCGGATGAGATGCATATTATAGGCAGTTGTATCTGAAACTTTAAATCCTTTATTGTTTTGAAATGAATCTGCTAATGCTTTGTAGGAAAGGTTGGTCAAAATATGTTCAAAAATAAGATATTCACCTTGCTTTTCTTTGAGATAAAATTTGCCATCAATCCAGTAATTGGTCTCAATAATATCTTGTTTTTGGGTCTCGGAGCAAGTGGCTATTCGGGCAAACCATTCGGGACCATTCAATGCCGAATAAGAACTGCGTTTTTGAAACAAATACTCCTCAACAGCACTGTACAAAATAGCGCTAATATGATTTATTGGGGTACGTTTTTTAAAAGCTTCAAATTTTATTGCTGCTTGATAAACGCGTAGTTTCTCACCTAATTCAACACCCAAAAGATATGATTCAGTGGAGAACCATTTCATCTTGCTTTTTAATAGAAAAAAGTCAGAGTTTTCTTTTATTGTAAAAAAATTCTTGTAAAAATTGATGCTCGGAGCCTGTTCTATAACACTTTTAAAATGAGCTATTACTTTAACTGAAAGCAACATGATATTGTCATGGTTGGGATTGATGATGTATTGCTCTTCGGTGTAATTAACCAAATAATGCCACATCAAGAAGGCAGAATCTTCTACATTGATAAACGTTTCATCATATTCTGATAAATCATAAAAGGGCAAAAAATAACCATAAAGCTCTTTATTATAGTCGATATAGCTGCGCCAAATGCCTATTTTGTTGATATAATCCTCAAAATAAGAAACCAATTGACAAGTTAATTCTTTCATTT
>JANMYC010000186.1:0-2272 GCA_031381715.1 Saprospiraceae bacterium | reverse complement strand
TTTAAATTTTTAAAAAACATTAATTTTCTAACTCATTCAAAACAAGTAATTTATCATGAAAAAAACACTTTTTATTGTTTTAAGCTTTTTCTCTTTTTTAAACCTAAATGCTCAAGTACGGGACACTAACTATAATAATTTAGTTGAAAGAGCCTTTAAGGAATTGGAATCTAATAATTGCGAATCCTGTTTGCGTATTTATGAATCGGCTTTTAAAATTTCCCAACACAGAATTTTAAATTGTTTAAGGGCTTCACTTTGTGCTTTTGAATGTAAAAATGACAGCGCGTTTAGGTATCATTTAGATTTTGCCATAAAAAAAGATGCAGGTATTGTGGAACAAATCTTGGAAGATAAAAATTACCATGAGTTTGACAAGTATAGAAATACTGCCTTTTTTACAACTGCAAATGACGCCATTAAAGAAGCGAATAAAAGGGAAATAGATTCCAAAGATTATGATGCAGCTTTAAGAGAAGAATTAAAACTAATTGAGAAAGATGACCAAGAATTGAGACTTCTTTCAGAAGATGAAACAATCCCTCAAGAAAAGAAAAATGGAATTTGGCCTCAAATTACAATTTTGGATTCCTTAAATCTGATTAAAATTGGGCGAATATTAGATAAATATGGTTATCCAGGTAAAAGTAAAGTTGGGGCACGTTATTCTGGAACAGCTTTTTTAGTGTTACAACATTCTAACTTAGCTGCGATGAAAAAATACTATAAAATCATTGAACAGGCGGCTAATAAGGGGGAATTTCCAAAATCATATTTTGCTCTTTTTGTGGATAGATTCAGAATGTGGAGTGGTGAAAAGCAATTGTATGGCACTCAAATAAGAAGTGATAATCACGAACCAAATTATATGTATGAAATTGAAGATGAAATAAATGTGAATAAACGCCGTGCCGAAATGGGGCTTCCTCCACTTGAGGAATACGCTAAATATTTTAAAATAGAGTATAAATTACCAACAACAAAGAATTGAAATTACAGTAAAATTGTATAAATTTAATACATAACTCTTTTAAAATCAATAGATTGAATCATGAAAAGAAATTTTTTAAATCGACGCGAATTCGTGAGAAATACTTCTATACTGACGGGGGGCTTGTTTGCCGCACCTTTATTGGCTAACCAACGTTTTTTCCCTGCTGGTAATGATGAGATTAAAATTGCACTAATCGGTTGTGGTGGCCGTGGGACTGGTGCCGCTTCCCAAGCCTTGAGTGTTAAAGAAAATACGCGATTGGTGGCAATGGCAGATGCTTTCAGAGATAGGTTGGATGACTGTTACAAAACGCTGACGAGCAGTGATAATAGCGAGGCGAAAAGAGATATAAAATCGCGGGTGCAAGTACCAGAGGAGAACAAATTTGTGGGCTTTGATGGCTATAAAAAAGCGATGGCATTGGCTGATGTGGTGATTTTGACAACGCCTCCGGGCTTTCGTCCGATTCATTTTGAAGAAGCCGTAAACCAAGGAAAGCAGATTTTTATGGAAAAACCTGTGGCAACTGACCCTGCGGGCATCAAACGGGTTTTGGATGCAGCTGAAATTGCTAAATCAAAGAAATTGAACGTGGTTGTGGGTTTACAAAGGCATTATCAGCCCGTTTATCGTGAAATGATGAAACGTTTGCACGATGGTAAAATAGGTGAAATTACCTCTGGGCAAGTGTGGTGGAACAATGATGGTGTTTGGGTACACCCTCGTAAAGAAGGTCAAACTGAGATGGAATACCAAATGCGGAATTGGTATTATTTCAATTGGTTGTGTGGCGACCACATCACTGAGCAGCACATCCACAATATAGATGTGATGAATTGGGCTAAAAAAGGCTATCCCGTAAAAGCACAGGGCATGGGCGGGCGTTCTACCCGAGTGGGTAAGGATTATGGTGAAATATTTGACCACCATTTTGTGGAGTTTGAATACGCCGATGGCTCAATTTTAAATAGCCAATGTAGGCATCAAAAAGGCACTATGAGCCGAGTGGATGAGCTTTTAGTGGGCACAAAAGGCTCAGTGGCGTTTGGTAAAGGCTTGATGAAAACGACGAGTGGTAAGGTAATTTATCAACATAATGGTAAAAATGACCCGAATCCATATCAAGTTGAGCATGACGAACTCTTCGCAGCGATTGCTAAAGGTGAATATAAATTTGCGGATGCTGAAAATGGCGCTAAAAGTACAATGACTTCTATTTTAGGGCGCATGGCAACGTATTCAGGTCAAATGGTGGAGTGGGATAAAGCCCTTAATTCG
>JANMYC010000164.1:0-1750 GCA_031381715.1 Saprospiraceae bacterium | reverse complement strand
CCCGTTTTAATGAAAAAGTAGGCTGTATTCGTTCTTGGGATCACCACGCCGATGTGTGGGAATTTCCTGTGATTATTGACAATATGTTGAATTTGGAATTGTTGTTTTGGGCTTTCAAAGAAACAAAAGATAGCTTATTTTACAAAGTTGCAGTCAGTCACTCGAATACAACGATGAAAAACCATTTCAGACCCGATTTTAGCTCTTTTCACGTCATTGGTTATGACCCTAAAACGGGAGAAGTGAAACACCGCAACACGCATCAAGGATATAGCGATGCTTCGGCTTGGGCGCGTGGACAAGCTTGGGCTTTGTACGGTTATACGATGTGTTATCGGGAAACAGGCGATAAAAAGTATTTGCAACACGCTGAAAATGTCGCCAATTTTATTCTCACAAATAAGAATATGCCCGCTGATTTAGTGCCTTATTGGGATTACAATGTTCCAGACAAAGCCTCTGCGCCACGGGATGTATCAGCTGCCACAATAACAGCTTCTGCCCTTTACGAGTTGAGTACAATGGGTACATCAAAAAGTAAGTTGTATA
This sequence comes from Saprospiraceae bacterium, assembly GCA_031381715.1. Classification (GTDB taxonomy): domain Bacteria; phylum Bacteroidota; class Bacteroidia; order Chitinophagales; family Saprospiraceae; genus JAAFJT01. Next base: position 1,201 of record JANMYC010000164.1, on the reverse strand, counting down.
AAAAATCAGCCAATAAAATCATGAAAAGCGTAGCGGAAAAATACACTGCCGCACCGAGAACCAACAAAGGTTTTTTATTGACAAACAGTACGGGCAATTTACCATCAAAATCTGAAATCAATGTGCCGATAGTGTATGCCGATTATTATTACCTTGAGGCATTGGTGCGTAAGCGTAATTTGAAATAAGCACCCCCTCAGTCATGCTTTCAGCTTGATGGAGCGGTCGCACCATATTTTCACAATTAATTCGCCTATTTCAGCTATATTAAAAAATATAAAACTTCATGTCAAAATTATATAAAATTGCTCTTTTTGCTTTATTTTTAGGCTTAAACACCCTCGTTTCAGCGCAAAAAGCCCCTCAAACGCTGATGCTCAATGGTGATATTTTATTAGAAAATAAACAAACCATTGCCAATAAAAATGCCCTAAAAACCAATGCTCTTAAAAACCTCATCGTCACGGCTGATAAAATTCTGAAAGCGGGAAAACTCTATTCTGTGATGAATAAAAAGAAAGCGCCACCCAGTGGTGATAAGCACGATTATATGAGCCAAGCACCGTATTGGTGGCCCGATAGCACAAAACCCAACGGTTTACCCTATATTCGTAGAGACGGCGAGCGCAATCCCGAATATTACGACATCAGCGATTCCGAAGAGATGGATAAAATCATTGAGGATGCGGAAACAATGGCTTTGGCGTACTATTTTACAAAAGAAGAACGCTACGCCGCACACGCTGCCCGCTTGATAAAAACTTGGTTTTTGGACGCTGCCACCCGTCAAAATCCCAATTTGAACTTTGGTCAAGGCATCCCCGGCATCAATACAGGCAGAGGCATTGGCATTATCGAAACCCGTGCTTTGCTTCGGGTTGCAGATGCGGCTATTTTACTGAGGGGGTCTAAAAATTGGTCAGAAGCTGACCATTCCGCCTTAAAAAAATGGTTTTCTGACTTTTTAACATGGCTTACAGATAGTCCGCTCGGAAAAGATGAAGCCGATGAGCACAACAATCATGGCACTTATTACGATGTGCAAGTCATTGCATATGCCCTTTTTACAGATAAACCAGAACGCGCTAAAAAGCAGATTGAGGTAACAAAAACCCGTATCGCAAGTCAATTGAAACCAGACGGTAGCCAACCCCATGAATTGGAACGCACGGTCTCTTGGGGCTACGTCAATATGAATTTA
>JANMYC010000126.1:0-4410 GCA_031381715.1 Saprospiraceae bacterium | reverse complement strand
TAAATTCATTTTTGTATCTTATGGTGAAAAAAGAAAGTCAATTTCCAATATGTAATATGTGAGATTGGCTTTCTCTGTTTGAAATACAAGAGTAATAGACACATGCCTTACACCTGAATTATGCACTATATATCAACAAGCCCCTAATTTTTTTCCATTATATGACGATTATCCAGCATGTAAGAGTAAAAAAGAACGTGGGCAATCATCTGCATTTCAGGCGAAGATTGGGCTTTTTCGCATTTTTTTTTCGCAGCTAATTCTTGCCAATAAGGCGGTAAACATTGTACTCTTTTAGTCATACCATCATCAGGCCCTATCGTACAGAATTTAGTATCAACACCTGCCGTTGCAATTCGAATAAAACACATGGGGCAAGGCTCTGCTGAACTAAAAATCGTTAATCCATCTTTACAAATATAATTGTTTCGGTATTTTTTATTCTTTGGATTATCTTCAAATTTATTCAAAAGGGTCATTTCTCCGTGTAAATCGGATCGGGATTTCGTAATTTGAGAGTTATGAGCAGCTTCTAAAATTATTTGAGTTTTATTTTCGTAAATCACAGCTCCAATCCCATATCCACCCATTTTCACGGATATTAATGCTTGAATATTTGCCGCTTTAGCAAATTTGTCGTCTGGGAAATTCGGGTTATCTTTGTATTCAAATAAGTATTTCTCTATCTTACTACAGATTGTTTTTACATTATCTGCCGCGCTGATTTTACAGGGTAAGCTCATTAGCTTCTGCATTAATTCTCTTCTGTTATTGGGTGTGCGAAACAAAGAATCAGTATTTTGGGCACTGATTGAGGCGTAAAAGAGTAAAATGAAAGAAGTTAAAGCTGTTTTCATATTTCATGATGGTTAATAAGATTAAATAGGCAAGTTAAAAAAAAGGGGTTAATACAATATTCAAGTGCAATAAGCATAAAAATCGAGTGTTTTCTGGGTCTATTACTGAGTCTAGTTTCTATATTGCGAATATAGTCAAAATCATAGACATCAAAATCAGATTTTTTTGGGATACATTGTCTATGTTATCCTAAAACAGCCATTCCTTCTTCCTTATATTAATAAAATACGCACTTTATTCGAATATTACTCGAATTCAATACGAATCAAGTGTGGGTTTCAAGTGTGGTTATAACATCTTTAATTCGAAATAAGGGTCTAATATTTTCTTCTTGACATCTAAAGGTTTTGCTATTTGCCCCTCACTATTTTTCCAAAAATTCAGCGAGCTAAAATTTTGTGGGCGAAAATATACTTAACATAAGTGGTATTTAGAATTTAAAAAAAATTTCGGTTGACGCTATTTTTCTACAGGTTTTAGGTATTCCCTTAAGTATTTACTTTAGAAATACGAAGAATGTGAGTGTAACTTAGCAGACTAACAAACCTTTACCACATCCATATTCAACAAAGCACCCAATTTTTCAATTTTAGACCCAATATGCCCCACACCAACCGCACAATGATGGGCGGGTCCATGACTGTTCCAATTATTTACAAATTGTCGTGCGCCAATGGGAAATTTGTAGCGGCTATTGGTATTCCCGATTTCTAAAATTGCGCCTGCAACAGATTCGCCTTCGGCAACTAATAGCATTAAACCACCTTTTTTTTCTACCACTGATAATAAAGTGACTTTGCCATTTTTAACACTCATTTCTACCGACACGCCTTTGCCGACTTTTCCATGAAAAACTTTTAATGGACGCACCTTTATTTTGCCTTCGGCAATCGCAATATGTCCTGGTCCATCGTGCCCCATAAGTATCACATCTTCTTTGAAATCCATTGCGTAATACTCTGTAAATGAACCACCTGCGCCAAAACTGTCCATGATTTTCATGGCTTGTGCGTTCTTGATTTCGTACTCGCCTGCAACGGGAATTCCATTGGCGGTCAATAAAGAATTGCCTAAAATAATGGACGCAATTGTTTCTTCATTATCGGGATTTCCCGTGCCTTTGTAATAATAAGCCAATGAACCCAATTTGTATTTAGCCACTAATTTATCTAATGCAATAGACGTTTTAGCCGAATTAATCAAATCTTCTTTTGGACAATCGGCTTGAATCTCAAATGTTTTTTCAAATACTGCTAATCGTTTTTTTACTGCCCCCTCAGTAATACCGTGCCTTAAAGCGGCTAATTCCTCTACTTCTAATAATTCAATATGACCACCAAAATGCGCGTATTGTTGCGTTAAATCGGTGTAAATATCCAACATGCCACTGTAATAATGCCCCATGCAGCCCATGCGGTTGTATGCCATAATGTGCTTGACATGCGCCGCTTCTATCCATTCTTTTACCGCGTCCCAACATTCGGGGTCATCGTGCAACATGCCCGTAATTTGATGAAATTTAATGCCCACACGGTTAAAAACATTGGCAATTTCGGGTACAGGACATGCCGAACAGTGTGCTAACCACTCGCCTGTCATTTGCGTGCGGTCAGTTAACGCATTAAATTTTGCATAATCAATGGCAGATTCGGGGGCTAAATTGAGGATAATGACAGGCACATTTGCGCGTTGAACAACTGGTAAAACGGTTGAGGATAAAGCATAAGTCGTAACGTATAAAAAAATTATATCAACGTCGTGTGTTTTAAATAATTTACCTGCGGCAAATGCTTTATCCGTTGTATCCACCAAACCCGCGTTGACGATTTCGGGTTTCGGAATTCGGAATTCGGAAGCACGCTGACGTTCGACATCCGAAATGCCAAGTCCGACATCGTTTAGTTTATTTTCAACAATGGATAAATAACCTTCTAATCGCTCTTTTAGCCCCTCAAATTGTTCCCAATAAGCGTCTAAACCAATACCAAATAGACCTATTTTTAAGTTGTAATTATTGTTCATTTTTTGATTAATATTTTTACTGGACCCATTAATCCAGATTCTTCTAATTGCCATTCAGGTTTTACCGTAATATTTGTCTTTGTTAATTGTTTTTCTAGAGGTAGATTTCTGTCGCCAATAAGCCTATTGCGCCATGAATTAGTGACTTCTATTTCTAAAACATTGCCTTTTTTCTTCAATAAACCACTTATATTTACCCTAAAAGGTGGACACCAAACAATGCCTAAATCCTGCCCATTTAATTTAATTTTAGCAACGCCCACGTCTTTTACGTCGCCTAAATCCAAATAAATGGTCTTATACTGAGGGGTCTTAAAATTGAATTTTTTAGTATAAATAGCTGTTCCAGAATAGTATTTAATACCGTCTGCTTTATGCTTTGTCCAAGAATATAAAGAATCAAAAGTAACATTGGGTAAGCCACCCCATTTTGGGTCAAAACTAACTTGCCAACTGCCTGTAATGGTTTGATTGTCAATCAATTCGACAAAGTTATTTTGCTTGGTTTTTGTATTTAAAATGGGCTTAGTTGGGCTTCTAAAAACAATAAAATAAGATTCATAACTACCGAATTTTAATGGAATCGTTGTGCGTCCGCTCTCTTGTTTATAATCCGTTAATTCTCTTCTTTCGCCTGTTACAGGATGCCACAATTCGGGTTGTTTATCGCTTATTCTAAAAGTGGCTAAAGTGGCAGTATTATTAGGCATTTGATTGCTAATAAAATAATAATCTTCATCTCCATTTTTACGGTGAATAAAATCGAAATTAATTGTCGTATCATTGGTATTATTAAAAACACAATCTTCAATAATTCCTTTTTCTAATAAAACTTTTTTAGCCGATTTATTTGTAATTATACTGAGGGGGGTATTATTCCACAATTTATTTGTAATTAATTCGCGTTCTTTTTCTGCTGAAATAATACCATCTACCAAACTCGCAGTTGATGTCGTTTTATCACCAATAATTGTTGCACCCGCCGCTTTTAATTGCTCAATTTTACGTAAAACAGCCAAAGACAATATTTTATGATTGGGCAAAACCAATACTTTGTAACTAACCCCATGCGGTAAAAACAAGTCGTTATTTTTAACGGTTAACTCCAATAATTTATCTTCATTAATTAAATCATAATCATAGCCTTTTAATGCACCCGCAGGGTCATCTTCTTTGAAACGACCAATATTTGGTACGTGGTCGCCGTAATAATACAAGACATCGGCTTGCGAAATGCTCTCTTGCGTGATGTACTGAATTCGGGTTAAATATTGAATAAAAGCCGTTGAATAATTCCACCAAGTAACGTTCGGATTAAAATGCGTTCCAGCAAAATATTCCTGTCCTGGCAGCCCCATTTCTTTTGGTGAACAGGTAAACGTATGCAAATAAACCAAATTTAAACCCGCACAATACTCATGGTCAGCAGCCGATTTCATTTTTGACCAAATCACATCGTTCCAATGTGGTCCAATTGTCGTAAATGATTCAGCACCAACGAGTTGTTTATTGAAAATTTTTGCCGCACTT
>JANMYC010000057.1:0-3079 GCA_031381715.1 Saprospiraceae bacterium | reverse complement strand
CTTTCAAACAGGACTTTTATTTGTTCTTCTAAAAGGATATCCAACTTTTGGTTCAGGCTCCTTATCTCTAATTCTGCTTTTAGGTTAATGAGATAATCATTTTCGCTCCTTTTTCTATCTTTTTCCTCTTGCCTGTTTTGGCTCATCATTATGACAGGGGCTTGTAATGCCGCAATACAAGAGAGAATCAAATTCATCAAAATAAAAGGGAAAGGGTCAAAAACGGCTTTCTCTGGCGCCATAGAATTGTATAAAATCCAAAGGAATAAAACTACCCCAAACGCAATAATAAAATTCCAACTGCCTCCGAATCGAGCAACTTTATCCGAGATTGATTGACCCGTAGTCAATACTTCCTTAGGTTGATGAAGCAAATTTTCAACGATTAATGACTCTTCTTCAATTGTTTTTTTTACAATATTCTGTAGCCTTTTCAACTGTTCCGCTTCTGAACTCAACATTTTTTCAATATCTTTATCCATTTAGAATGCTTGTTTTTATGCGTGAAATTATTTTTTATTAATCTGATTATGGTAAAAGTAGCCTTTTTTTACCGATTTCATGAATTAGATTTTTTAAAAAATATCAAAAAACTGCTTTATACTGAGGGGGTATTTTAATACCTTTGAAATAAAAAATATGCAAACACCTTTTGGACAAAAGACCAATGCCTCAATGGTCATTTTGAAAAATGGCACAAAATACCTTTTATTAAAACGGAATAAAGAGCCTTTTATAGACCATTATGTACCAGTAGGAGGGAAGTTAGAGCCGCATGAAAGTCCCCTCCAAGCTGCTATTCGTGAAACTTTTGAAGAGACGGGTATTCAGATTGAAAACCCACGTTTTTGTGGCGTTTTAGTCGAATCTTCGCCCGTTAAGTACAACTGGATAGTTTTTATTTATATTTCTGAAATTGAAGATATGTCACCGCCTCCGTGCCCCGAAGGCACTTTGGAATGGATTGAACACGATAATATTTTAAATATCCCTGCGCCTACAACTGATTGGTACATATATCAATATGTGCTTGAAAACAAGCCTTTTATGTTCGATGCGCAGTATGATGAGCAAATTAATCTTTTGAAAATGACGGATGAGTTTGAAAATAAAGTTGTGTACGACATAAAAAAAGATGCGCCAAACCAGTGAAGGCTCAGCGCATAAATATAGGTTGATATTCTCTTGTTAAAATTTAACAGTCAATAAATCGCCATTCTCCTGCACATTATAGACACCTTTTCTAATGACAAGTGGTTGGTATTGCCGTCTTCCAGTTGCTTGCCCTGAAGCGGGGTCTCTTGGCGATACTATTTCTTGCGCTACTTGATAATCTTCTTCAACCACGAATTTCCCGTTAGGAAAGTATTTAGCCATTGTTTCACGGCTCATCGAGCTTTTTTTGAAAGCAATCGTGAGTTGACCATTCACGACATCTGCTGTGCCTGTTGCGCTATTTCCACTGGGTTTTACCGTTGCGAACTCCGCTGAAATAATGATGCTGCATATTCCAGAACCACTGCATCCTTGGCTATGACGACCAAAATTGATTGTAATCGTAATTTTAATCGGACAAGCTGAAAGAGTAGGAGTAGCGGGTTGATAAGTATTTGCGCTGGCAGTATTGCTTGAAAAAATGGCACAAATGGCGATTGCTGCGATGATGATTGAATTTTTCATTGTTAAATCTGTTTAAAGAATGTGATTATAATTTGTTTTTAAAAATGTAAGTCTTCATTTTCATTGCTTACATCTATATAATCCACCCCCTCAGTATTCGTGACATTTTTAGCGAAATTTTAATACAATTTTTATTTTTTAATTTATAAAATATTGATAATCAAATCAATTTTTAATATTTTTTTAATAAAAAAAGCCCTCAGAAAATATCTGAAGGCTCTTTTTTATCTAAAAATAAGCAATTTAACTCTCTAATTCCATTGTAGCCATTTCCCACTTTTCCATTTCTGCTTCTAATTCTTTTTTAATGCCAGTGTATTTATCCAAAACTTTTTGGCTATCGGAGCGGCTATAAAAATTATCTTTTGCCATTTCTTTTTCAATTTCTGCAATCTGTTTTTCAAAATCAGCGATGCGTTTTTCACTGTTTTGAATGGTGCGTTCTATCTTTTTTACATCTTTGTCACCACTATAAGTTGTTTTTGACTGAGGTACTGAGGGGGTAGCAACAGTTTTCATTTCCACTTCGCGCATATTTTCCATTTGGCGTTTTTCAAGGAAATAATTGACATCGCCGAGGTATTCATAGAGTTTTTTATCTCTAAACTCCACAGTTCTATTCGCCAAACCCTTTAAGAAATCACGGTCGTGGGATACAACTATCAAAGTACCATCATAATTCATCAAAGCCTCTTTTAACACTTCTTTTGAAACCATATCCAAGTGGTTGGTAGGCTCATCCAGTAACAATAGATTGAAAGGTCTCAGAAGCAAACAAGCCAAAGCCAAACGCGCACGCTCGCCACCACTCAAAACGGACACTTTTTTATCCGCATCCTCGCCTGAAAACATGAAAGCACCTAAAATGGATCTCAAACGGGTACGCATTTCGGGTGGAGAGTGCATTTCCATGGTTTCATAAAGAGTCATAGTAGGGTACAGAGCTTCCGCTTGATTCTGAGCATAATAACCCACTTGCACATTGTGCCCCATCGAAATTTCGCCATCGGCTTCCACTTCTCCAATCAAAATTTTCGCTAAAGTAGATTTGCCCTGACCATTCTGACCCACAAAAGCCACACGATCACCTCTATCCAATTTAAGCCCAACTTTCTCCAATATATTCATGTCACCGTAGCTTTTGCTCAAGTTTTCGGTTTCTACTACTACTTGACCACTGCGGGGCGCGGGTGAAAATTTGATATTCATTGCTGCCACATCTTCCTCATCGAGTTCAATGCGGTCTATTTTATCCAATTGCTTTTGCATGGATTGAGCCATACTCGTTTTAGTGGCTTTCGCCATAAATCGATTGATGGTCTTTTCACGCTGCGCAATGAGTTTCTGCTGATTATCGAAGGCATTTTTCAATAATTCACGGCGTTCGGCGCGCATTTCC
>JANMYC010000056.1:0-1505 GCA_031381715.1 Saprospiraceae bacterium | reverse complement strand
ACCGTGTGGGCGACAAAAGGCAGTGTAAAAGCAAAAGCTTGCCCTTTTCACCAAATCATTCACTTGGATAAAACGGGTATATTTCAAGTGACTGGCGATTGCGAAAGTCCTCAGAATATGGTGCATCAGAGTTGGTTTGTTTTGCCACCTCTTGAAGAGTATTATTATAAACCGAAGCATCCTGAATATGTGCCCCCCCCTCAGTATAGAACGGATTGTAGGACTATTGATGCTAAATTGAATCCTATGCAACTTATTTATCCTAAATCTGTTACTAAAATTTATGTTCCAACTGATTTAGATGGACAACTGAGCAGCACTATATTTCGAGTGGCACATAGAAAGCCTGAAACTCAAATATATTGGCATATTGATAATGAATTTATCATTGCCACAAAAACTTTTCATCAAATGTCCATTTCACCTTCAATAGGCAAGCATAAGTTGACAATAATAGATAAAAGCGGAAATAGATTAGAGCAAAACTTTGAAATTTTGCAGAAAATGTGACAGGGATATTGCAAAATTTGCAAAGTTCATGTTTACGTCCCGAAAACACTAAGACGGAATTAAATTTCGAAAAGTTTGTCTTCAAAGTATCAATTTAGTCAAAAAAACATAGAAAATATGGTGTTGAAGAATATTTTATTGTTTTTGTATTCTGAATGTGACTTTTTTTTAATCTTTCGTCTAAACAAATGTTACAACAAAAGTTTTTTTATTTTTTGCAATAAAGTATGAATTATTGAAATTTTGGACTTATTTTTGCTCAGTATTAAGTACTGCCGCATTATTCTAAAAGCAATGCATTATTTCACAATGAAAATCAATATATCCTAAAGATAGCTTTTCATGTCATTTAATATATTTGCCTCAGCTAAGAAACATCAGCCACAGAATAACTAAATCTTGTGGTTTTTTGATAAAAAGTAGTTTTTGTGTTTATTTGTTTGGGTTAGAAGCCCTTGCTCACAAGCGAGGGTTTTCTTTTTTTAGGACTTATTATCTAAAAAGCCACAAATCATCTTAGATGTGATTTGTGGCTTTTAAATTGAGAACTGCCAAACTACTGTAGTTATTTATCGCATATAAAAAAATAAAGCCTTGCTTCAATCAAATGAAGCAAGGCTTTTTAAATTTTCATGATAGGGACTACAACTTATTGCTTCGGAGCAGAAATCAAACTTGGAGCGTTAGCAGGAACACCTACTTCAGCTGCTTTTTCTGTTACTGAGCCTTTGATTGTTAAAACACGAGATTGAGTTGCAGCAGGGTCAGCAGGAGTTGGAGCTGGCTCATTTGTCTCAATAGTTACTGTCTTAGTGAAAGGGCCTACGCGCTGAGTGTCATAGCGTACTTCGATTTCAGCAGTTTCTCCTGGCATAACTGGTTCTTTTTTGTAGTTAGGAACTGTACAGCCGCAGCTACCACGAGCACCTTTGATAATTAAAGCAGTAGTACCTGTGTTCTTGAATTTGAACTTACGAAGTGGGTCACTACCTTGA
>JANMYC010000049.1:0-1972 GCA_031381715.1 Saprospiraceae bacterium | reverse complement strand
TGAGTGCCTACCCAAAGTGCCCCATTATCATCTTTTACGATTGCCGTTAGCTTTAATCCACTTATCGAATTTTTATCTTTTGAGTTAGGTATGGATACATCTTGTGGCTGAATATTCCCTTTTGAATTAAAAACACGTATGAGTCCAACATTAGAAGCCACCCAAAGTGTATTACTCTCTTCCAAAAAATTTCTCGCCGTACCAGATTTTAATAAAATATTTTGAGGTTGAATTTTAGAGATATCTAAATCTTTAAAATTTTTCCAATCCGAGGAATATTTGATACCGCCGTTTTTAGTGCCCAACCCCAACGTATTAAATTTATCCACCCAAACTGAAATAACATGGGTGCTTCCCGTTAATGTTTTTCGTGATTCGTCATATACAATATTTGAAAATTGTTTTTTATTCAAATCTAATTTGAAAACCCCCGCACCATCTGTACATATCCACAAGAGACCAGAGCGGTCTTCGGTAATATTTAGAATAATATTATTATTGCTCGTGTGGAGACCCGGGATGTCGAGAGAGACTTTTTCGAAGGTATCGCTTATATTGTTGAATTTGTTCAGCCCTTTTCCCCACGTGCCTACCCAGACTGTACCCTTGCTATCTATAAAAGCTTTGTAAGCATTTTCACCGCTTAACGAATTATTTTTATCTGAAATGGTTAAGTATTTTTTGATTTCCTTGGTTTTCAAATTATAACGAATTACCCCGTGCCGCCAAGTACATAACCACAGGCATTCTCGTGCTTTGTCGTAAGCAATTGAATTTATGTTCAAATCTGGAATGCCAAAATTAAAACGATCATCATTCGCCAGTTCATTATTTAAATGAATTAACCCGCTATTAGTCGCAAGCCAATATCCATTCTTATCGTCTGGTTGAATGTCAAAAGTTTTCCAAGTATCACTAATGGTTGTGAATTTGCCCGTTTTTTTATTGAAATATTGGAAGCCTTTCCAAGTACCAACCAAAAGTTTATCTCCTTCGGTATCTAAAAGGGAGAGAATATAATCGCTATTGAACCCAGCGGGAGGCTTATCGGTATTGACATGATTAATAATATTACCTGTTTTGAAATCATAACTACTTAAACCTCCAGATTTTGTTCCTATCCAAATATTATTATCTATCCCATTTTTTAGTACTTCAATGGACTGACTTCTGAGGTTTTCCCCATCGCCAATATCATTTTTTAGTAACTTCATTTCGTAGCCATCATACTGTTGCAAACCACCTCGCGTACCAATCCATAAAAAGCCGTTTTTATCTTGTATAATGGACGTTACCTCATTGTTAATTAAGCCGTCGTTAATCCCAATAGATGCCCCGATTTGCTGGGAAAACCCGCAAAATGGCAATAAACTTAGTAATAAGGGGAGAATATTGAAATATCTCAATATGATTTTTATCTGAGTCAATTAAATATTCGATTTATCCGCTAATATATTGCAAAACGCATTTAATTTTTTCAAAACCGTTTTTATATTTTAGAGAAAAAAAACGATGATTAAAAACAGACAAATTAGCAAAAAATAAAGAATAATTACCTTTAAGTCAACTATTTTTTTTGTTTTTTCTACTTCCTCTGCCGTATCGTCTAAAAGCACTTTGCTATTATCGCTTTCTTTATTTGTTTTATTCATTTTTAGATTGGTATTTTTTTAAATCCTCGGGGTTTTTTACTTGCACCTTTCTATTATTCATCAAGTCTTCGTGTATCATTTGTGTAATAAGGTCCCATGTTTTTCCTTCCGTCCAAATTGGTTTCATCTTATCTGACTCCCAATTAATTAGATCTTTTTTTAACGTATTAAACATGACACTGTCCGTTTTTTCAGTATCAGTCGTTTCTCCTAAATCATTTTTTAAGTCGTAAAGCCTGTACCCCACATCACGCACTCTAAGTAATTTGAAGTTTTCAAATCTGACGGCGGCATTGCGATCTTTACGCCAAAATAATTCT
>JANMYC010000035.1:0-1569 GCA_031381715.1 Saprospiraceae bacterium | reverse complement strand
TCCACTTCTACGTGTATCACAACGGGTTCGTCATGCTTGAATTTGCTCGTTGCATCCAATTTTTCATCCGCTAAATCAATTTTAGCAACTTTGACTACGTTAAAACTGGACTTTTTATTGACATAATTGCCCACATCATTTGCCGTGCTGTTGCCTCGTAAATACTTCTCAATTGCCGTTGAGGTATCACCATAAAATTCGACACCGCCTTTATTTAAAAGAATACATTTCTTACATAATTGAGCAATAACGCCCATGTTGTGACTCACAAAAAGAACGGTTCGCCCTTGATTTTTACTGACGTCCTCCATTTTACCTAAGCATTTTTTCTGAAATTCAGCATCACCGACGGCTAAAACTTCGTCAACCACCAATATTTCGGGCTCTAAATGAGCTGCCACGGCAAAAGCCAAACGGACGTACATACCCGAACTATATCGCTTCACGGGTGTATCCAAAAACTTTTCAATACCACTAAATTCAACGATTTCATCGAATTTGCTCTTGATTTCCGCACGGGTCATTCCCAGTACAGCACCATTCAAAAAGATATTTTCACGACCCGTCAATTCGGGATGAAAACCCGTACCCACTTCCAAAAGGCTTGCAACTCGCCCATTCATTTCTATTTTACCCGCACTCGGTTCGGTGATGCGTGAAAGAAGCTTGAGTAGGGTACTTTTACCCGCGCCATTCCTTCCAATGATACCAATAGCATCCCCTTTTTTTATTTCAAAAGAAACATTATTGACCGCCCAAAACTCTTCTATTTCATTGCCCGTGACCATAGCATCATTGCCTTTTTGAAACATTTGTTTCACGCTACGCCCCCAATTTTTAATACCGCCTACCATCACGTCCCGCAAGGCGGTGTAACTCTCTTGTTTTTCGTGACCGATGAGGTATTTTTTACCTAAATTTTCAACTTTAATAATTGTATCAGACATAGTAATGTTTACTTTTAAATTAAATCAGCGAAGGTTTTTTCCATTTTTCTGAACTTCTGAATCGCAAAAAACAGTATAATTATAGATATACCGAACGAAAGAAAGGCGTAAATACTGAGGGGGTCGGTTGTGCTATCTCGAATGATGCACCATCTAAAACCATCAATAATCGTCACCATAGGATTCAGATAATAAATCGGTTTCCACTCATCCGGAATGACATTGCTGCTGAAACCTACGGGTGAAATATACAAGCCAAATTGAACAATAAAAGGTATAATGTATCTGAAATCTCGGTATTTGACATTCAAAGCGGTCAAATATAATCCCAAACCAAATGCGGCTAAAAACGATAAAAATATATAGATGGGTAAAAAGACAATGTGCCAACTCGGTACGTATTGATAATAAACCATTAAAACTATCAATAATACGAATGAAATCATGAAATCAACAAAACTCGTAATCACTGAACTTGCTGGTACTATCAAACGGGGAAAATAAACCTTCGATAATAGATTGGCATTACCAATTAAACTATTGCTCGCCTCACTCAAAGCGTTGGAGAAAAATTGCCATGGAAGCATGGCAGCAAAAACCATTATTGCGTAAGGGACATCGC
>JANMYC010001594.1:0-4532 GCA_031381715.1 Saprospiraceae bacterium | reverse complement strand
TTAGGGAAAAAGTAAAAAATAACCTACCCAAAGAGATAAAAAAGCTATAACTTGGTGGAAAAAATGGTTGAGCTTTCATCGGAAATAAAAACGAGTATAAATTCTGCGTTAAATAAGTTAACAGGTTATAAAAGGCGCGCCTATGCGGCTGAAATATGTGAAATGTTCTTTGATAATTCTGCCCGTAAAATGGAACGGAGCCTTAAAGCAGGTAGAGAAATGATTGAATTAGGTCAACACGAAAGGCGAACAGGGATACAATGCCTTGATTCCTACAGCCTCCGAGGAGCAAAAAAAAAGAAGACCTTGATACGAATTTAGCGCAATCCATCGAAGAAACAGTGAGTGAGCATAGCCAAATAGATCCCAGTTTTAAGAGTCAAAGAGTTTATGTTAGAGTGACAGCGAGGTACATATTCAAAGAGTTAATCTTGAAAAAAGGGTATGAATTGGGCAGTTTTTGTTTAAAAACGATTGAGAATGTACTGAACCGTTTGGGTTACACCTTAAAGAAGGTATTGAAAACAAAACCTTTGAAGAAGATACCTCAGACAGATGCCATTTTTGAAAATGTTGCTCAACAACACGCTTTAGCCAAGTTAAATTCTCGAATTTTACGTATTTCCATAGATGTTAAGGCTAAAGTCAAGGTGGGTAATTTGAGTAGAGGTGGTTATAGCCGCTTGCAAGAATCCTCCATAGCTGATGACCATGACCAGAAATGGGATGCCGTTTTAGTCCCTTTTGCTATCTATGAACTCAATTCTGATAATGTGTTCATCACTTTTGGTAATTCAAGTGAAACATCTGATTTTATTGTAGATGCTTTAGAAAAATGGTGGTCTGAAAGACAATTTATGGCAGATGAATTTGATATATTGATGATTGACCTTGATAATGGCAAATCTGTAGCCAGTAATACTAAACAATTTATGAATAGAATGGTTAATTTTGCTAAAACAATCAATAAGCCGATTCAATTAGTCTATTATCCACCTTATCACAGTAAATACAATCCCGTAGAAAGAGTCTGGGCGGCTTTAGAAAATTACTGGAAACCTTTGATTCTTGACTCTGTGGACAACACTATCAAAATTGCAGGGCAGATGACGTGGAAAGGCATGAACCCAATTGTCTCTTTTGTGGACAAAGTGTATCCAACTGGTATTACTTTATCTTCCGATGATGTCAATGAACTCAATCCTTTTATTCTCAGAAATCCACTATTATTAAAATGGGATGTCTGTATTCTTAATACTTTGGACGGGTAGGTTATTTTTTACTTTTTCCCTAAATTAAAAAGTATAATAATTTTATCTGTTTATTTTAAAAGAAGAGTCTTAAAAAAGCAGGCCCCCATAATTTATAGCGCCTGCTTTAGCTAATGATTGTTTATTTTTTATCATATTTTTACTTCTGAGCGATTATATATTGTGTCTAATGGTGGAAAAATAAAATAGGGTTAAAAAACGTGATTGTATTTTAATCAATAGTTTTAGTGTATCGTATATAGTACGAAGAATGCAAAAAAACAGCTACAGAATTAAAGCTTAAGAAACTTAATCTGTTCTTGCCCGACTCTAAAAAAATAGACTGCTGAAGGCAAAGTACTGATATCAACTGAATTGGTAATTTGACTGTGCATCATCGTTTGACCCAATAGATTGATAATACTGAAATTACCCGTTTCATCAGTTTCAACACTCAAATAGTCTGTAGCTGGAGTGGGATAGATTTTTAAATTCTTCACAACTAAGCGAACCAGTGAAATGGTTTTAGAAAAAGATTCTTTACCATCAAAATCTATTTGTCGTAACCTATAGTAAGTTGTGATAAAAGGAGAATTATCGATGTATGAGTAGCTTTGCTTTTCATTAGTTGTACCATGCCCACTCGCAAAGATTAAGGGTTCAAAATCTTTGCCCTCAGCACTTCTCTGTACTTGAAAACCATAGTTATTTTTTTCAGAAGCCGTTTGCCAAGTCAATAGATTCGTTTTTCCCTGATTTTGACCCTGGAAACTTAAGAGTTCTACAGGAAGAGCCACCGCACAAATAGGGGGTATGTATTCATTTCCATCTAAGTCCAATACTTCCGAAGTTGACAATGTAAAGTTGACAGTAGCTGGGTTAGTGGTATTGACGGTTACGGCACCCAGTGAGCGACTTAAAGCAACCGCAGTAGAAGAGCTATACCTAAAATCACCAACAAGGCTAGCACCTGATTTTACAATTATGGTATAATCAGTCACCGTACCAGTCCCCATCAAATCAAAGCTAAAAGTTGCTGTACTTGCCGTTTTACTGACAAAAGTCACTTGTACACAATTGGGTGCTGCGTATAAAGAAAAGGTCATTAATGAGAGGAATAATACCCCGTATTGTTTTATTGAAAATATTGATAATTTCATTTTGAAAATATATTTATATGTTATTCAAATAGTTTTTTAATAGAATCAATTAGGTTTGTTATTGCGCCTAACAATTGATACATCAAAAGCAGTAGCCTGACCGTTCATATTGACATCCTCATTCTTGTAACTATCGGATTGTCCTGTTAGATTGGCTTGCCGTACTTTGGATACATCAAATGCGGTGATATCACCATTATTATTCAAATCCCCACCACGCATCACCTTGCGATTATCCAGTTCATTCATTTTAGAAGAGGAAATATTGGCAATTAGGTCCGAAAAATCGGCCGATGTTGTAGTGGTAGAATTAAGGCTAATAGGGGTAGTTGTTTGAATAATCAAATGGTTTCGATGCCTTATGCCGAGGTAATAATTATTGGCAGGAGCATTAAAAATAAGAGGCGATACACCATCTACATCTACAATATCACCATCTGCTTGTAGTAGAGCAGAGCGGGTGTATAAAATAGTGGAGGGTACTGAGGGGTCTCTCAATTCGACAAAAACCCAATCAATAATGGCATTATTGCCTGTAAAGCTTAGTACAGTAGCGTTTGTTCGTTCATTACCGCCATTACCGTAATGGGTGAAAGTGGCAGCACCTGTATAAGATTCTAAAAGAGGTATGAGGTTTTTGCTGCGTAAATCATCACGCATCAAATGGGTTGTGGTGTTATACGCACCTTCGAGAAAAACTTTAGCAGTTATTGCTAAACCACAACTTTTACCCGTTGTCCAGTTGGAGCTGGTACTTGACAAGCTGAAACCGTTTAATACACCCGTCAATTCAGTTGAGTTGACACTGTTGAGCAAAGTGTTGATAGATGTGTTTGTACCATTTGTTGCGCCGTGGTCGAATCGGTAATACATCAGCAAGCCTGTTTGGTCAAGTAAAGTGCAAGCGGACATATTGGCTTGAATCTGGGCTTGGGTGCGGGCAACCGTCCACACGCGGACTTCATCGAGCGAACCGTTCATAAATTCAGATGTGCCACCCAAAGAACCTAAATAGACTCCTGCATTGAAAACAGGCAAAGGCGTATTGGAAGCGGCGCGTTGTGCTACCTGTATGCCATCAAGATAGGAAGTAAAAAAGCCACCGCGTTGCCAAGTCATAGCGATGTGGTGCCAGTTGCCATTCGTATAACCTGTGCCAATGGATATACCCGTCGTTCCACCATCAGTTGAAATAATGTGTGTTCCATTCCAACCTGCGACAATAAACTGCCCGTTGTCTTGCATCCGAACGGCTGATTGATTGCTGCTGCCTTTGAACCAATACTCAATCGTAGTAGCATCGCCACCTGCAAAGACACTGCCGCTGCATTTATTGATTTGAACGTAGTCATTTGTGCCGTCGAAGTTGAGGGCGTTGTTGGTAGTGGTGGGTGAGACTGTAATAGGATTTGATTGCAACTCATACGCCCCCATATCAACAGCAGAACCAAAAATACGTGGATTGCCCACAATATCGGTGCTGGCTACGCCTGTATTATCGCCTACATTGAAGGCAGGTGAGCAAGGCGAAAGTGCCAAACCATCATCTGCCGTTCTGAAAATACCATCTGATCCCGCAGGGTTGGCAACGTTGACAAAAAGAGGGTCTTGGTTGATATTGCCTGTGCCTGCATAACCGCCTTCAATATCGGAGTAGGAAACCACAGCCGCATCGCCTTCTATACTGCTGACGGTTGTGCCGCCTACTTTATTACCCCAAAAAATACTGTTTTTGATGATTAGGGAGGAGAAGTTGTTATACATCCCGCCGCCGAAATCCGCATTATTGCCCGAAAAAGTGACATTGTTCAGGCTTGGGGAGGAGGATAATTCGGTATACATCCCGCCGCCTACACTCGCATTATTGCCTGAAAAAGTGACATTGCTCAGGCTTATGGCGGAGTAGCTGTTATACAACCCGCCGCCGATATTAGGCGCATTATTGTTCGAAAAAGTCACATTGCTCAGGCTTGGGGAGGAGTAGCTGTTATACAACCCGCCGCCGTCGACACGCGCCTTATTGTTCGAAAAAGTCACATTGCTCAGGCTTGGGGAGGAGGAGTTGTCGTTATACATCCCACCGCCTAAACGCGCATGATTACCCGAAAAAGTTACATTACTG
>JANMYC010000347.1:0-3138 GCA_031381715.1 Saprospiraceae bacterium | reverse complement strand
TTAAACGCTTCTTTCAATTCCAAACCTTTGCGTTTGAGTTCTATCTGGACCAATGGCAAACCGTTTATCAATATCGTTACGTCGTAGCGGTTGCTGTATGTCCCTTCTTGGCTGATTTGGTTGGTGACTTGATATTGATTTTGACACCAAAAGTCGGTATTCAAAAACTCAAAATACAGATTGTCGCCGTTGTCTTTAATGAGGTGCTGTTTCTCTCTCAGCGTTTTGGCTTTTTCAAAAACACTGCCTTTGCTCAATATATTCATCACTTTCTCAAACTCGGTGTTTGAAAAAGTGCAATTATTATGCTTTTCTAATTGCGTTTTGAGATTGGCAATCAATGCCGCTTCATCTTTGATGGTGACTAATCCGTAGCCCAGCTTTTGGAGTTGGCTGACGAGTTGTTGTTCTAATATTTGTTCTGATTGTTTTGACATTGTTTTAAAGTTTATTCAAAATATACCGTTCAAACCACAAAGGCTTGATTTCTGAACGCATAGAAAGCTCAATTCCATTGGTAATTTCGGCAATCCAAACTTGGTTTTCACCAGAGTTGTCAAACAAATAGGCGCGATTTGTATGTTTTATGGCTTCTAACAATAAATCTAAGGAGCGATAATAACGGCTGACAATCTTTTCAGTCGGCACATTATGCCCGCCACGTAATACACGATGCAGCACCCGATTGACATTGATATTAGGGTCTTCTGTCGCCACATAATACAAATATGTTTTATAACCAAGTGCTTGTGCTTTTGCCAAAAGTGCAATTTTATCGGGCGATGACATAACCGTTTCAAAAGTAAAAGATTGATGTTGTTTCAGCAATTGATAGCGGATAAAATCAGCCGTTACGGAAGCCCAATAAGAATTGACGGCTACATCGTGAAAACTAATGCAGCACTTAATTTCATCAAAACCGATGGAATAAATCTCATCTTGGAGGTCGGCTTTTTCCAAAAGGGTTGATTGATTGTAAAATGCTATTAAATCTGCCTTTGTACAGGCTATATTAAATGAGCGCAAATCTAACCAACTCGTTTGGCTCATTTCTTTCTCAATCTCATCGGGATTGACATAAGCGCCCAATAACTCGGGTTTTAGTACCGATTTCATCGTACTTTTACCTGAACCATTAGGTCCCGCAAACATGCGTAATCTGGGTTGTGTGAGATGATCCATCAGAGCATTATTTTTTCGCCGATTGTAGCCGTTGTGGGTTTTCCAATTTCTTTGATAACCGTCTTTGTGCCATCGGGAAATACTTCAATCAGCTTTCCATCTTCGGCAATCAGCACACTTTGTCCAGAGGCTAAGGTTTGCCAATACGCTTGTTTTGTCGCCGTTGCCATCAATTCGGGGAAATGCCCTTCCAAAAAATCAATCATTTTATCCGTTAATTCCATTTCTATTTTTTTTTAATATCAAAATCAACCGTACTCACAAAGATAATTGCTTTTTTCCACCCCCTCAGTATTTCTACCCCCATTCCTCATCCCTATTTCACACAAACATCTTTTGCAATAACCCTTTTTTCCACCCCTCAGTATCCACTATTTGTTGCGCCACTTGTGCTATCTTTTTATCTGTCGCACTTAAAAAATGAGCGATTTGGGTTTGTTCGGATTAAATAAAATAAAAATAGCCATTTCAAACCTAAAAACCTTAATTTTGTCTTTGAGCTAAATTTTTATTTGGGTTAAAAAATATTTCAATTAATCAATGGCAAAAGATAAATACCATATTTTAGTTAAAAAAGCTTTACAAGATTTGGACTGGACTATCACTAATGACCCTTTTTATATCCCAACTTTGAAAAGAAAATTGGAAATAGACTTGGGGGCAGAGCGGGTTATTGCCGCTGAAAAAGACAATCAAAAAATTGCCATTGAAATTAAAAGTTTTGTTGGCTTATCCGAAATTCACGAATTTTATAAGGCTTTGGGGCAATTCAATTATTATCAATTGGCATTAGAAGACCATCAAATCGAGCGTGTTTTGTACTTGGCTGTACCTTCCGATATTTATGAAACCCTTTTTACTGAACCCCTTACCTTAAAAGCCATTGAGCGTTTCAATATCAAAATTATTGTTTATAACATTGAAAAAGAAAATATCGAAAAATGGATAAATTAACCCGTTATAAAAAACTTGTTAAAAATATTGTTTCTGAAATCGGACAAACTCCTGGCGGGGCTGTTCATAATTTAGAAATGCAAACCATTATTGACGATAAAAATGGTCAATATTTACTTTATAACAACACTTGGGACGGTGAAAAAAGGCTTTATGGCTGTTTCCTCCACCTCGAAGTCCGTGATAATGGTAAAATCTGGATTCATCATGACGGCACTGACCTTGTAGTCGGTGAAATGCTGCTTGAAAACAAAGTGCCTAAACAAGATATTGTCCTCGGCTTCCGTGCGCCCATTGTCCGTATTGATTCGGGTTTTGCTGTCGCTTAATCTGATTCGGGACGCACTGCGTCTCGAATACATTCCCCCCTCAGTATCTTACCCCTATTTCACACAAACATCTTTTGCAATAACCCTTTTTTCCACCCCTCAGCATCCGCTATTTGTTGCGACACTTGTGCTATCTTTTTATCTATCGCACTTAAAAAATCGGCGATTTGGGTTTGTTCGGCGAGAGAAGGAAGATTGATTTTTAAATTCTTAATTTCAATTCCACTAACTGCTGTAAAAGTGCTACCTTGTTCTAAACTACCCCATTTTGTTTCATAATCTAATAAAAATTGATAGATAAATTCGATTTTACTTTTTGCTGTGTTTCTAATAGCACAAACACCTCTTCCAATGCAAGCATTATGCTTTGATTTTGCAACTGCTCCAACAGGTGCTCTAACAGTTAATATCAAATCACCTATTTTACATTCTTTCGTTTTTTGTGTCGTCCAATTTCTTGGATTTGATATTCTATTTTGAATATCTGCATTTCCTTGTATCAATGGGATTCCATTTTCGTCTGAATTGTAAGAACTTGAGTCTGGTGATTGTCCCATAATTATCTCACAAACCTCCCCCAACTTCTTCACCTCCCAATCCTCAAAATCTCCCCCCTCAGTATTTTTAAACCTTAATTCCTGTGAAAAGAGTTGCTGCATCACGCCTTTTTTGT
>JANMYC010001571.1:0-10269 GCA_031381715.1 Saprospiraceae bacterium | reverse complement strand
GGTGGTTTCAGCCAATCGCCGTTGTGCCTCGTCCAAGACACGGGTTTTGAGGTGTCCGTAAAGTTCATATTTTTCAGATACTCCCAACATGGCTTTTAATTCCTCAATATCCACAACTACGTCTCTTTGTCTCCTCCCAAGGTATTGTTTCAGAATATGATACAAGCGAATGCTCGACCCTGTCCTCAAAAATTGATAATTGCGAAAATCAAACTTTGTAAAATCGCTTTTGAGTTGCAAAAGAAAAGGGCGAAGCTGCGGTAAAAAAGTAAGCGTAATGAATAAGGCATCATTCTTTTTGGGGCGTTTTATCTTCGCAACGCCCGCGACAAGATGCGTTTCAAGCTCAATTTCACGATTTTCCTCATCTTGGTAGGTGATAACTATTTTCCTATCCAATAGCCTTCCCGCCGCTTCAAGGATGTATTTATAGACATTCCCGCTATCAGCAATGCCCAAAAACTTGATTAAATCCTTGATATATATCTTATAACCTTTGAAATCGGTATCCGCAGGGTTAATCATCGTACACATCTTGGCGACAAGAAGGAACTCCCAAAAACTCATATTGTCCTTGTATTTGGCAGCTATGAAATTATTGGATTGTACAAAAATATGGTCTGAATTCCCTAAAAAGACGGGTTTATCGTTGCTTTCCATCAATATTTTACGCTTTTTTTTAATAATACAAATATCTTAAATTATCACAGAATAACCAAATCTGTGATAATAAAAAAGAAGTAAATAGGAAACTACTCCGAATATTATGTGATAATAAAAAAAATATCGGAAAAAAGAGAAAATGAAAATACCGAACATTATGTGATAATAGTCCGAACAAAGTGTGATAATAAAGAGAGTGAAGCATCCTTGATTTCCGAATATTATGTGATAACAGCCCGAATATTATGTGATAATACTCCGAATGAAGTGTGATAGCAGTCCGAATAGAGTGTGATAATAGTCCGAATAGAGTGTGATAATAACCCGAATATTATGTGATAATAGCCCGAACATTATGTGATAATTAAGATAGCTAAATAATTGATAATCAATGCTATACAAAGACTCTAAACAATAAACATAAACCTTGTAAACTCATTAAAACATAAAACAGCCCAATTTTAAGCTTAGATTCTGTTGTTGCTTTTTTTTTAAATAAATAAAATGTCCAACAAAAATTGATTTTTGTTGGACATTAAATATACCTCAATAAAAAAAATCGACTATTAATGGGTATTAAATTAGCGAAATTTGTGTATTTTTAAACAATAAACAACAATATTGTACTTATTTGTGGCTTATTGTTTCCTATTTTGGATGTATTCCCAAGCCGCGACCATGAAAAAGCCTTTCATTGTTTGCCCATTTTTACGAATTTGCTCTTGAACCGCATCATACAAATCTTGGGGCAAATCCAAATTGACGCGCTGCGAATCTTTTGGATATTTCTCTTTATAATTAATCACGGTAGGAGCCACCGTTTTCACCGTTTTAATAGCTTCTTTTACCGGTTTAGGTGCTTTAGGAACAGCTGCTACTGAGGGGGTAACTTCTTGTTTATTTCGTTCACCTGCTCTGAGTCGAGCCAAAGCCGCTTCTTGCTCTTCAGCGGTTTCTACCGTTTTTTTCAACGTTTTTCTTTCAAATTTAGTCATTGTCTCGTTATTTTTAAGATGAAAGTTTTTCCATAATGTCTTCAATTTCTTCTGCCAAGCGCAGTATCTCTTCTTTTGCCTTTTTATCTTTATATTCAAAAACACCTACCCCCTGTACTGTGGTTTCTTGAAATGAAACCCGTTCAGAAATGGTGCTTTTGAGTGTTGGTAAATCGAAATCGGCGAGTGCATTACGCAAGTCTTTGGCGATATTGGTCTTTTCATTGTAGCGATTTAATACAATAAATGCTTCAACATTCTCTTTCACCGCATTTTTTATCTGTAAAAAGCGTTTTAAAAAATTTTCGAAAGACCAAAAATCATAGCCACTTGGCGAAATAGGAATCAGTATAATATCACTTGCCAATATCGTCGCATCAGCAAGTTCCGATAACTGAGGGGTACCATCCAAAATGACAATATCATAGTTTTGAGCGTGGGCTTGAGTCTCGCGGCTGAGGCGTTCCCCTACTGTAAACACGGGAATATGCTTCATGTGGTCATCCCGCTGGCTCGACCATTTGATGGCGGATTGCTGTTGCTTATCGGTATCCACAATGCATACATTATACCCCTTGTGTGCGAATGCGATGGCGAGGTTGGTGGCAAGAGTTGTCTTCCCTACCCCGCCTTTTAAATTCATCAATGAAATAATCATAGTGCAATTTTACATTGTTTCTAAAAGCACAAATATACACAAATTTGCGTATTAAGAAACAATTTTAGTTTTTTATACACAAAAAAAAACAGATTTGTGTAGAGATTAAATTTACTTTTAGGCACATTTTCTCTACTTGCCATTCAAGAAGTTTGAACACATTAAAACGCACAAATGAGCTTTTCAAATTTTGAAAATGATCATTAAGCGAATTTTGAAAAACTGGGAATATGTCAAATTTGCCTTTTAAGCTATTTTATTAGTGGATACCAACCAGTGTGAGTTTAAGGAGTATAAATTTCCTTGATAGCCAATAATGCACCTTGAATGGCGAGATTAGCCGCAGTTTTATTAACGGCTTGTTGAATTCACGAAATAATTTGTGCGTATTTGTGTATTTAGAAACAAATGTGCACAAATTTGTTTATTACCATATTGAGAATCTGTAGTTTTGTCTATTTCGTTTTTTCTATAAAAATTGCTCAGATTCAAGTAGGATATAAAATCAGAGTTAATGAGATATCTGTTGATATTTGTGTATAGTTGTTTGCATTTGTGTATTTATAAACAAATATATGCTTTTGCCTATAATACTGAGGGGGGAGGGTGACCCCCTCAGTATTGTGAACATTAATGAACTCGACTAAACTTTCCTACCCAAGTATCTTGAGTAATCAGGTAAGATGGTTTCATATTCTTGAAACATAAGAGGAGAAGTCAGTATGAAATCGGCGGTGGCTCTATCACACGCCACTAAGATATTCCACGCTACAGCCAAGCGCAAAAGTGCCTTTATATCTGGGTCGTGCGGCAGGGCTTCCATTGGATCCCAGAAGAAAATAATCACATCTATTTTACCTTCGGCAATGGCGGCTCCAATTTGCTGGTCGCCTCCGAGAGGACCACTTAAAAAACGGTGCACGGGAATATCCAGCGCATCTTCTAATAAAACTCCGGTGGTTCCAGTTGCCGAAAGTTGGTGTTTTCGAAGGGCGTCTCGATTATATATTGCCCACTCGACGAGGTCTGGTTTTTTATGGTCATGGGCTATGAGGGCTATCCGCTTTCGGGCTTCTAATTTTCTGGTAGGCATAATTAATGGTTTTTAATTCTAAAATAAATTCAAAAATAGTATTTTTTGAATTGGGCACCATACCAATCCACGTTAAAACTTTAAACAAGTTCTCAATTAAATAAGTCTGATTGCGTTGGCTTAAACGACATTAATAGGCGAGGGTAGAGGGTATTGGCAATATTATTGAATAGTGAGTTGGATATGTAAAAGGCGCATTTTATGGCTTTTTTCGGCGAAGCGAGAGAATAATTACGAGGCTTACAGTATGAGATATTCATACACGCAACACTCGCGATGCCTTTTCGTAACATTCATTGTAGTTCTTTTCTGTTATCAATGCGCGTTTTTCTTAATGCGTGAAATGTTAAATTTAAAAATTTTATATTATTTTATATAAAATAAACGATTACTATTGTAGTCTCTTTTTAAACCTAATTTTTAACACGGCATATTTATATGCGAAACATGTCACTTATCTTATGAGTAGCCTTAAAAACGTTTTAATTGTAATCCTTTTAATAGCGATTACCCCCTCAGTATTTTCACAAAAAGCACCCATCAAATTCGGTAAAATTGATGAAAAAGACCTCAATATGACCGTTTATGATAAAGATTCGTCCGCTTCCGCCGTTATTCTATGCGATTTTGGCGATACTTATATGGAGTATAGCACTACTAAGGGCAGCTTTGAAATGATTTATCTCAAACATTTGCGCGTCAAAATTTTCAAAGCGGATGCCGACGTGGTGAGTACGTTTGCCAATATCGAAATTCCGATTCGCCGCATTGACGGTCAAAATCAGGATGTAATCACTGATTTGAAAGCCGCTTCTTACCAATTAGAAAACGGTAAGGTAAAGGACACGAAAATGGATAAATCGAACGTATTTGAGACCAAACAATACGATAAGTTTTTCATTAAAAAGTTCACAATTCCTGAGGTAAAAGATGGGGTAATCTTGGAATATACCTACAGAATTACTTCGGATTTCTATTTTTACCCGCGAACATGGTATTTTCAAGGGTCATATCCGACAATTTTATCGGAGTATCGCTTTGCGTATCCAGAGTATTTTTATTACGCTTTCAATCAAGAAGGCTACAATCGCTTGACCACGAATGAAAAAACGGGGACTTCTCAAACGGTCAATATTACTTCAACGGATAGATCTGAATCGGGAAAAGTCATATCATCGAGTATGAGTACGAACTCTATTACTATGAATGTTACGAACTTTCGTTGGGGAATTAAAGATGTGCCTGCGTTGCGGGCAGAATCATTCATGACTACACCGAGCGACTATTTCGATAAAATGGAATTCCAATTAAACAGTGTTAACTTCCCAGGGTCATTGGCCAGAATTTATAGTGATAATTGGAACAGGTTCTCAAAAGAATTACTCGAAGATGGTGATATCGGCACTAAATTGCGCAAAAGAGGGGCTGTTGAAGACCTCGCTAAATCGCTTGTGAAAGATAAAACGCAACCTAAAGAAAAGCTGATTGCCATCACCGATTATGTCAAAAAAAATATCAATGTAAAGAAAATAGGCTATCTTTTATCCGATGCCTCTCATAAAAAGGTATTGGAGGATAAAGTGGGAACCGTCGGGGATGTTAACCTTTTATTGGGTGCTTTATTAATGGAAGCGGGCTTTAAGGTAAAGCCAATTTTGCTTTCCACGCGCTCTAATGGTCGTATAGCGAAGAATTATCCGATGATTTCACGTTTTAATTATCTCATTATGCAGGTACAAGTGGATACGAGTTTTATGCTTGTGGATGCTGTCGAATCCAACCTTCCAACGGGTGTTTTACCTTATGATGTCTTGAATGGGCAGGGGCTTTTATTGGATGTTGCTAACCCCGAATGGATTAATTTGCAAGCTTCTAAAACGGTGGATTTGATAAATATAGATGCGACCATAGAAGACGGTAAAATACTGAGGGGTACTCTACAATCAGCCATGAAAAGCTATTCGGGCTTAAATCAACGGACTAAAATTGCTCAAGATGGCGAGGAGAAACAAGCTAAGAGTTTTTTAGAGAAATTGGTAAAAAATGGCTCATTAAAGTCATTTAAATACGATAATGTACAGAATCCGTATGAATCGCTGAAAGGAAAATTTGAATTCGAGACAACTGATTTTATGGATGTAAACAGTGAGCATATCTATTTGAATCCACTTTTATGTTTTGGATATACCGCAAATCCGCTTAAAAAAGCCGAGCGCTTGTACCCGGTGGATTTTGCTCATCCACAAGAAGATTTTTATAATTTTTCCTTAAAAATCCCTGATGGATACGTGGTGGAAGAATTACCAAAATCGGCTAAAATGGCTTGGCAAGATGGTTCAGTACTTTTTCAATACATTGTCGTTCCAGCTGATGCCAACGGAATTATCAAAATTAATAGTAAAATACTGATTAAAAAACCCGTTTTTACCGCTGATGAATACGCTGATTTGAAAAAAACGTTTGAACAAATCGTCGCTAAGCAAAGCGAGCAAATTGTTTTTAAAAAGCAAGCGAAGTAGTTTGCCCTACTGAGCGCAGCGAAAGCATCTGTGACACTTGTAAATTCAGATGCTTTCGCTATGCTCATCATGACAAAAATTAAATACAATAATTCATATAAAATCACTCAAAATGCGCTTCAAAACAATTTTTTTCTGCCTTATCGGACTCGCTACTACTTGTGAGGCACAAGTTTTAAAGTTGGATAAAACCAATATTTATAGTGCGGCTACCGTGCCCAGCGTTTTAATAACAAAAGAAACGAACGCTATCATGCGCGAGTACAATGAAGTATTCGTGAAACAGTCATTGGATAAACTCTCCACCCACGTGCATTTTGTGGCGACTATACTCAAAAAGGAAGGGGAGGAGCACGCGCAATGCGTAGCCATGTACGATAAACTGACTAAAGTATCAGGCTTAAAAGGTAAGTTGTACAATGGGGTGGGTGAGGTTGTTAAAAAACTAAAATCTGATGATATCAGAGATATTGCCTTGAACTCGGATGGGACTTTCGTGGACGATAATAGGGCAAAAGTAGGGACATTTTCCTATGGTCAATTTCCTTACACCGTGGAGTTTGAATACGATATTGAGCATACGGGTGGTACTTTGGGTACGGATAGGTGGTTTGTTCAATCATCCGAGGATTTAGCCATTGAAAATGCGGCTTATGAAATCCGTGTTCCGGCTGGCGAACAGCTCAAATATAAGACGTACAATATTGAAAATGCCAAGCCTGAAATGTTTAAACAGACTGAAAAAGGTCAGTTATATGATATTTACCGGTGGAATATGAGCAATCAAAAACCAAGGAAATCGGCATCCTACACCAATGATTCGGAAGCGTTGTCGCCGGGGATTGTGGTGACAACCGAAAATTTTAAATATGCGGGGTACGATGGCAATTTATCAAGCTGGAAAGAGTTTGGCAAATTCATTTATAAGCTGAATGAAGGACGAGACCAATTGCCCGACGCTTTTAAAGTTGAATTAAAAACATTGGTAAAAGATTGCCCGACCCCCCTCAGTAAAGTAGAGAAAATTTACGATTATTTACAAAAAAACACCCGTTATGTGGGTATTCAACTGGGTGTAGGTGGTTATCAGCCATTTCTGGCATCCGACGTTTGCGTAAAAAAATACGGTGATTGTAAGGGTTTATCCAATTTCATGTATTCAATGCTCAAAGAAGTGGGTATTCCTTCCATCTATACATTGGCTTGGGCAGGGGATAGCAAACCATTTCCGATTGATGAAAGTTTTGTGAGCAACAGTTTTAATCATGCACTTTTATGCGTGCCTTTGGAAAAAGACACCGTGTGGTTGGAATGCACAAGCCAAAAGGCACCAGCGGGTTATTGTGGTAGTTTTACGGGCGATAGAAATGTGTTATTGATTACGCCTGAAGGTGGTAAGGTGGTGCATACCCCTCAGTATAAAGAGAAAGAAAACCTTGAAAATAGGAAAGCATTACTCAAATTGGATGCCGAAGGGAATGTAGTAACGGAAGTTGAAACGCAATACGTGGGACTCAAACAAGAGATGGCAAATGAATTGGCAACGCATAATAACGATAAAGATGTCAAAGATTATTATTATCGCCGCTTGCAATTGCCTAATTTTGAAATAAAAGATCTCAAATTCTCAATTGATAAAAAACGCTTGCCTGCGGTGACAGAAAAGATTTCATTGACCGTGAATCGGTATGCCTCAAAAAGTGGTAAAAGGCTCTTCATTCAGCCCAATATTTTTAATAAATACACTTTTTCAATGCCCGACACCACTACTTTGAGCGCGCGCAGCGCATCCGTAGTAGCCGGCGATATGGCATATACCGAAAACGATACGCTTGAATGGGACTTACCCGAAGGCTTTAGTTTGGAACACACGCCCGAGCCAGTGAGAATAAAATCCCGTTTTGGAGAATACAATGCAACTATTAAAACGGAGGGTAAAAAACTGGTTTACACCCGTCAGTTAATAGTCAATAATGACTCTCACCCAAGCCAATCGTTGATGGAATTGATTGATTTTTATAAAAATATTGAAAAATCAGATAAATCGAAAGTAGTATTAGTGAATAAGGCTTTTTAAAATTCGGTCTTTTTCACGTTTAAAAGCTGGCTATGTATCATTGTGATACGTAGCCAGTTTTGTTTTTAGAATAAATATCTTTTGTGATTCATGGTAGAAGTGCTCAAAATCCGTCTTTGGAGAGCTAAAACGATACACCACTCTGAAAGTTTTTTATAAGTTTGAATATCGTTTTAGAGTATGTTTTGAATTCTATTTTTGAGTAAAAACTGAAGTATTTTTCTGACTCAGCTTTTAATTTTTTTGAGACATAGCCTTCGCTACGTTGAAAAAAAACTTGAAAACTGAGGCTGGAAAAGACTCAGTTTTTGCCGAAAATAGAATTCAAAACATACTCTTAGTCGAAAAGAGCCATTGTTTCCCCTCAGTGTTTTTAATTTTAATAACTATAATCAGACTTTTTTATGAAAAAACAAGCATTTATTGTAACCATACTATTGAGCATTACATTTTTGGCTCAAGCACAAAAAGAAACGTGGACATCTTTATTTGATGGTAAAACTTTAAAAGGGTGGAATCAAAAAAATGGCAAAGCCAAATATGCCGTTGAAAATGGTGAAATAGTAGGTACTACCGTTCTTAATACTACCAATTCTTTTTTATGTACGGATGAAGAATACGGCGATTTTATTTTTGAAGTAGATTTGAAAGTAGATGAAAGCATGAACTCGGGCGTGCAATTCCGCAGTCTATCTAAGCCTGATTATCAAAACGGGCGCGTGCATGGCTACCAAATGGAAGTCGACCCGTCAGACCGCGCATGGTCAGGCGGCATTTATGACGAAGGTCGCCGCGATTGGTTGTACATTCCTAATATCAATCCGGAAGGTAAAAAAGCCTTTAAAATAGGAGGGTGGAACAAATACCGCATCGAAGCCATTGGCAACACCTTGCGCACCTTTATAAATGGCATCCCGACGGCACATTTGATTGACGATATGACGGCTAAAGGCTTTATTGCCCTGCAAGTACATGCTATCTATGGTACGATGAAAGAGGGCATGAAAATCCATTGGAAAAATATCCGCATCCAAACTAAAAACCTCAAACCAAGCCCATTGGATAACTGCCCAGTTATCAATTTGACGCTCAATACCCTTTCAGAGCAAGAGAAAAAGCAGGGCGTAAAACTCCTTTTTAACGGTAAAGATTTCGCTGGCTGGCGCGCTGTGCATGGCGATAAAATGCCAGAAAAGCATTGGTCAGTTCAAAACGGTGAAATCAACGTTAGTCCTTCGGATGGATCTGAAACGGGCAATGATATTGTGACCAATGACCAATATGGCGCATTTGAGTTGACTTTTGAATTCAAATTGAGTGAAGGAGCTAATTCAGGCGTGAAATACTTCGTGAATGAGGCCTTTGATTCGGGCGGCAAATCGGGCATTGGCTTAGAGTTTCAATGCTTAGATGATGAAAAACATCCTGATGCTAAAATGGGCGTTGTAGGCAATCGCACATTGGCAAGCTTGTATGATTTGATT
The DNA here is from genome assembly GCA_031381715.1 of Saprospiraceae bacterium. GTDB lineage: Bacteria > Bacteroidota > Bacteroidia > Chitinophagales > Saprospiraceae > JAAFJT01. The sequence goes on along the minus strand of JANMYC010001571.1, from coordinate 780 downwards.
CCTTCTATAAAGTTAGACAAGCGTTTTCAGCGTAAAATTGGTGACTGGAATCAGGGTAGAGTGGTCGTTTATCCAAATAATATAGTTCAACATTGGTTAAATGGGTTTAAAGTTGTGGAATACGAAAGAAAAAGCAATATTTACAATGCTTTAGTGGCACGTAGCAAATATGAAAAGTACGTGGGTTTTGGGGCGGCTGATAAGGGAAATATTTTATTACAAGACCACGGCAATAATGTGTCTTTTAAAAATGTGAAAATTAGAGAGTTGAAATAACTTTTTAAAACCGCAAAATGTAGATTTTAAATGTAAAATGTAAAAATGGTGTTTAGTTGACTTTTACATTTAACGTTTTACATTTTGCGGTTAAAATAAATTGAAAATGAAAAACATACTCCTACTCCTTATTTTGAGTGCATCAAGCCTGATTGCACAAACGAACTCTAACCAAAAATCACCTTTTCTTTCAGATGCACAACCTGAAAGCGTGGGCATGTCGTCCGAAAGATTGAAACGGATTGATGCTTTTTTACAAAAGTCTGTGGATCAAAAGGAGATTCCGGGAGCAGTGGCGATCATTTGTCGGAATGGCAAAATTATCTATCAAAAAGCTTTTGGTTCGGCGGATAATACAGCCGGTAGGGTGATGAAAACGGACGATATTTTCCGCATCGCGTCCATGTCAAAAGCCGTGACAGCTACAGCCGTCATGATGCTTTGGGAACAGGGTTTATTTCAAATGGATGACCCCATTTCAAAGTACATTCCCGAATTTAAGAA
>JANMYC010001556.1:0-1836 GCA_031381715.1 Saprospiraceae bacterium | reverse complement strand
AAAAATGAAAATAAATTGATTGATAATCAGATTAATTTTGCGCAAATGAAATATTAAAAGGAAGTAATAATCGTTTAAATTTGCGGCTTGAATAAACGGAGAGCATTTTTATCATATCTAAAAGAAATTTATGTCCACTTTAAATATAAAGAAACCCATTGGGAGTAAACGGACTCAGAGCTTTATTACAGTGGCTTTGGTGGTAGTTATTTTATTGATAATCAATGTATTAGCAAGTTATTTTGATAACCATATTGATTTGACGGAGGAAAAACGCTTTACGGTGACTGAACCAACGAAGAGGCAAGTAAAAGAATTGGATGACGTGGTTTTTGTGCGGGTGCTGCTTGATGGAAAATTTCCTGCGTCTTTTAAAAGATTGCAAAACTCTACGCGTGAGATGCTGAATGATTTTCATGATCTGAATCCTTACTTGGAATACAAATTTGAAGACCCCTCAGTAACGGGCACGCCAGAGGAGAAAAAAAAGCGCTACGAAGAGCTTTCAAAGGAAGGGCTTGTGCCTACGCGCTTGCGTTTGGTGGATGATAAAGAGAAAACGGAGCAGTATATTTTTCCTTTTGCGGAGTTCAATTATAAAAATAGGAAAGTGCTCGTAAAATTGCTTGAAGAGGACATACCGGGGCAAAGTCCGGAGATTTCACTGAATAATTCGGTGTCACTTTTGGAATATAAATTCTCGAATGCGATTCAAAAATTAATTAAAAATGAACGCCCAAATATCGTTTTTACTGAGGGGCATGGCGAATTGAAAAAAGAAGAAACCGCTGATTTGGAACAAACTTTAAGGGCTTTTTACGATACAGGGCGCATTAATTTGGATTCAATCGGCGAAATCCCTTTCCGCACTGAAAATAAAGTCGATATTTTAGTTATTGCTAAACCACTAACAGGATTTACAGAAAAGCAGAAATTTCAGTTGGATCAATATGTCATGCAAGGCGGGAAAGTCATTTGGTTGATTGATAGATTGAACGCCGATTTGGCGGGTATGCAAAAAATGGGTGAAATGTTGCCAACTGACTATCCATTGAATTTGGAAGATATTTTATTTAAATACGGCGTGCGCATCAATCCCAACCTAATCGTAGATATGCAATGCGCTCGGATTCCGATGAAAGTGGGAGCAGTGGGTGGTGCACCTCAAATGGAGCTTTTCCAATGGTATTATTTCCCGATTGCCGCGCCAAGCAGCCAGCATCCGATTGTGAAAAGTTTGGATAGAGTTTGGTTTCAATTTCCAAGTTCAATTGATACAATTCGTACTAAATCGGAGGTTAAAAAGACGATTTTATTGTCATCTTCCCGCACGAGCCGCTTGCAATTTACGCCAACGCGGTTGAATTTTGAAATATTGCGTTACCCAGCTGACCCCACTAAATTCGATAAAGGACCTCAGCCGATTGCTGTGATGTTGGAAGGTCAGTTTCAAAGTCTTTATGAAAACCGAGTGACACCTGAGCAATTGCAATCATTGGCTCAATTGAATCTGAAATATGAACCCCTCAGTAAAACGACTAAAATGCTCGTCGTTTCGGACGGTGATGTGGCGCGCAATGAGTACGATACCCGCCAAGGTGCGATGCTCAAATTGGGCTATAACCGCTTTGAAAACTATAAATTTGCGAATAAAGATTTTCTTTTAAATGCCGTTGAATACATGCTTGATGATAAAGGCATCATTGAAGCGCGAGGTAAAGAAGTAAAATTACGCCTTTTAGATACCATTAAAATGAAGGACAATAAGACGCTTATTCAAGTACTGAATATCCTTTTACCTTTGGTTTTTTTAGGATTATTTGGGGCGTTTTATGC
>JANMYC010001555.1:0-1902 GCA_031381715.1 Saprospiraceae bacterium | reverse complement strand
AAAATTCGTAAATTCGTAAAATTCGTGGCAACACACACGTAATTAGAAAATTTTTGATAAACATACAAAACAATTACTATGAGCGAAATTATTTACAAACAAGAATCGTATCAAATTATGGGTGTTTGCTTTGACGTTTATAATACACTTGGAATGGGATTTAATGAAATCGTTTACAAAGATGCTATTGAAATTGAATTTAAGAGATTAGGAATACCCTATAAAAGGGAAAAAGAATTTGAAGTGTACTTTAAAGGCATACCTCTAAATCGAAATTATTACGTTGATTTCTTTGTTTTTGATAAAATCAACTTAGAAGTAAAGTCATTGATGAGTTTAACTGAGGCTCATATTCTACAAGTTAAAAATTACTGTGCGTGCTCAAAAACGCAATTAGGTCTTTTAGTAAATTTTGGAGCACCCACTTTAGAATACAAACGAGTTATATTTAATATGTGTTGACAATTAGGTTTTTGTTGCCACGAATTTGGCGAATTTACGAATTTTACGAATCTACGTGTTGACAGCACGTAATAGTCAACATCTAAATTGGTAAAATTCGTAAATTCGTAAAATTCGTGGCAACACACACGTAATTAGAAAAAAAGAAAATGAAAATAAAAATATGCGGTATGCGCAACCCCGCCAATATCGAAGCAATTAGTGCATTGCCAATCCATTTTATGGGTTTTATTTTTTATGAAAAATCCTCTCGTTATGTGGTGCATACTGATGATATATCAGCCTGTCCTGACGATTTGACGAAAGTGGGCGTGTTTGTAAATGCGGATATTGACTATATTTTACATAAAATAGACCAGTATGATCTGGATGCAGTGCAATTGCACGGAAGCGAGACCCCTCAGTATATTGAGGATTTATCGAATGAAATGTGGTCAAAATTGCGGTTTGTCGCCAATTCTGATATTGAAATCATCAAAGCATTTCCAGTGGACAGTGATTTTGATTTTGAAACGGTGAAACCTTATGAAGATGCTGTGAAATATTTTTTATTCGATACCAAAACGCCTCAACATGGCGGTGCTGGCGTCAAATTCGATTGGTCAATTTTAGAGAAGTACAATAGTGAAATACCCTTTTTATTAGCGGGTGGTATTTCTGAAAATGATGTCGAGGAAATCTCAAAAATTGCCGCTCAATATCCAATGCTTTATGGCTTGGATTTAAATTCGAAATTTGAGATTGAACCTGCTTTAAAAGATGTAGAAAAATTGAAATCGTTCCTTGAAAAATTATAACCACAAAGAAACACAAAGTATTAATGATCAAGTCTTTGTGAGCTTTGTGGTGGAGATTAAATATGAATATAATTGAAATAAAAAACCTCACAGCCGAGCGCAGAGATGTTCCCGTTTTTGAAAATATCAATTGGACATTAAAACCCAACGAAAGTTGGGCAATAATTGGTAAAACGGGTGCTGGAAAAACGAGCCTAATTGACCTCATAATGGGTAAAATGACTGTTAAAAATGGTGAAATGACTTTCCCTTTTTTACAATCAAAAGCCTTGCAAGAGAAGGGATATTTTCGTTTGGCGGAGTATGTAGCCGTGGTGCGTTTCAATATTTCACTCATCAATTACCGCAATTTTTATTATCAACAACGGTATTATTCGACTGAAAATGATGAGGTACAAACGGTTAGAGATTTTTTAAAAACGAGTGATGAATCGATATTTAACTTATTGAAAATCAATGATTTACTGGATTTAAATATTAATAAACTATCCAATGGTCAGACCCGTAAAATGTACTTGGCAAAAGCACTTTTACGCCGTCCACAATTATTGATTTTGGATAATCCGTTCTTGGGTTTGGACGTTGAGGCACGGGAAATTTTACAGAGCATTATAAATGACCTCATTACTGTCCAAAAGGACTC
>JANMYC010001511.1:0-9217 GCA_031381715.1 Saprospiraceae bacterium | reverse complement strand
CTTGGTTTTGGATGGACTGAACCCGCCGAATCCTACTGTAAAAGGCATTTTAGATAGTTTGGGCGGTGAAAGGAGCACGATGGTGACGTTTTTATCCATGGCATATTTTCCAAAAAGCGAGGGCACGCGCCCCGTGCAAGTAAAGGCACAAAGGGGTATTTATCCCTTTTATGGTGATTTGGTAACAGAGCCAGAGGGCGTGTCGAGAAAGTTTATGAACGGGCGTAAAGCATTGGTGGATAGGTCATTACGTTTGCAATTTAATTTAAATATAGGGGATTCGCTGCGCATTGGCGATGTGAATTATGAGATAATTGGTCAAGTAAATAGCGCACCGGGTAGGGTGGGCTTGCAGGCGAGTATTGCCCCCTCAGTATATTTGCCCTTGGATGCCATTGATTCCACCAATTTGTTGCAAAGGGGCAGTCGGGTACAATACCAATATTTTTACCGTTTTACTAAAGCTTCGGATAAAAAAGACTTGGATGCCTTAGCTAAAAACTTGAAACCCCGCTTAGAAAAGGAAAAATACCGCATCGAAACCATATCGGATAGAAAGGAAAACACAGGTCGGTCATTCAGCCAAATGGCGGATTTTTTGAATTTAGTGGGCTTTATTGCCTTGCTTTTGGGCTGTATTGGCGTGGCGAGTGCGGTGAATATATACGTGAAAGATAAATTGCCGACGGTGGCTATCCTGCGCACTTTGGGCGCAAGTGGTCGTCAAGCCTTCATTATTTACTTGATTCAGATTGCTTTTATGGGTTTGGGTGGCGCTGTCATTGGGGCTTTATTGGGGACAATGATTCAGCGTTTTTTACCATTGGTTTTAAAAGACTTTTTACCGATTGAAAATGTATCGTCCGACCCCTCAGTATCGGCGGTGTTGTCGGGCGTTTTTACGGGTTTGGGTGTGTCCATTTTATTTGCATTATTACCACTTTTAACTATCCGTAAAACCTCACCGCTGCGGACTCTTCGCTCGGGCTACGAGGCAGAAGAAGGACAAAGAGACCCCATAAAATGGTTAATTTATACCTTAATTGGGCTTTTTATCTTCGGTTTTACCTTTTATCAAACTGGTAGAGTGCGCGATAGTTTGATTTTTATTGCGGGAATTAGTACTGCTTTGGGGCTTTTGACGCTCGTGGCGTGGGGTTTGATGAAATTTGTAAGGAAGTTTTTTCCGAAAAGTTGGAGTTTCCCCGTTCGTCAGAGTATTGCCAATATGTACCGCCCCCAAAATCAGACATTGACCCTCATGGTCAGTATCGGCTTGGGCACTATGTTGATTTCTACTCTTTTTTTAATCCAACAATTACTCTTAAAACAAATTGGCTTTGCGGGCAGCGGCAAACAGCCAAATATGATACTTTTCGATATTCAGCCGCAACAAAAAGACAGCGTTAGCAGGATGATTACTGGGCATCAAATGCCTTTAATTCAGCAAGTGCCGATTGTCACTATTCGTTTGGAGGAATTGGACGGAGTGGCGCGGATGGAATATATGAAGGATTCACTGAGTAAAATCCCTCGTTTTATTTACGAAAGGGAGTGGCGCGTGACGTATCGGGATAGCCTCATTGATAGCGAGATTTTGATTGACGGAAAATTGCCACAACAGGGGAGACTTCCCGACGGAACTGTGGGCGTTACAGTCGCAGAGAATATTGCTGGAGACATGAAAGCCAAAGTAGGCTCCAAAATCACATTTAATGTGCAAGGAGCTTTAATTAAAACTGTGGTGACCGGTATTCGGCGAGTTGACTTCGCTCGGGTACAGACCAATTTCTTGATTTTATTTCCCAGTGGTATTTTAGAAAAAGCGCCGCAATTCAATGTCGTAGTCACGAGGGTGAATTCCGTAGAGCAATCCGCTAAATTTCAACGAGATTTAGTGACCACATTTGCTAATATTTCAGTAGTTGATTTGACTCAAATCTTAAAAACGGTGGATGAGGTATTAACAAAAATCAGTTTTGTTATCCAATTCATGGCTCTTTTCAGTATTCTGACGGGTTTGATGGTATTGATTAGCTCAGTTTATTTATCCAAATTTCAACGCATTAGAGAGAGCGTTTTACTGAGAACGATTGGCGCTAATAGACGTACTATATTGACAATCAATGGTTTAGAATATTTATGGTTGGGTGGCTTGGCGACAATGTCGGGAGTTTTATTATCGATGGGCGCGGCATGGTCATTATCGCATTTTGTTTTTAAAACGCCATTTTCTATTGATTGGTTGACATTGATGATTACCCCCCTCAGTATTACGGCATTGGTAGTCGTCATTGGCTTGTTGAACAGTCGAAAAGTGGTGAATGAATCGCCTTTAGAGGTTTTGCGACAGGAAGTTTAGAAAAAAAGAATGGTTTTAAACGTTAATTAAAAATATTTTAATAAAAAATACGCCGCTTACTCGTCACGAGATACCTTTTACCCGCGTATTCGTAATTTTTATTATTTATTTTTAAAAATAATATTTAAAACTCTCATTACGTGGTTATTTGGCACACATTTGGTCTATACTAATATATGTTTATGATTATACTAAAAGAGATTAACCATAAATAAGGCAGTCACAATTAGAAATAGTTTAGGTTGCATACCATTTCAGATTCCTGCTTCTTTGAAATATCAAAAGCGATAAAGAAAGATAGAAGCTCATAACCATTTCTTAATAAAATTATTTTTTACACATTTGATTGACTTTATATATTTTTGGCATGATATTGGTTAATTAAATAATATATTGAAGTTAAGTATTTATAAATCTTCAAGAACCGATTTTTAGCTTTTTAAGAAACCGATTTAATAGCAAATTTTCCCTTTAAGGGATTAAAAATAGTGTTTGTTCATAGTGTTTGTTTTTTGTTTTGTCCCTGTCAAACTATTTGACAGGGTTTTTTTTTGCTCCTACCATATGTTTAAGATTTTTTCACTATTCACTATTCACTATTCACTATTCACTATTCACTATTCACTTCTTCCTATCCAAATACGTTTTCACCAAACGAATTTCACCGAAAGAGTAAGCGTCACCCAATTTTTCCTTTGCAGGCTTAATGCTGATGTCATCAATGTCTTCTAAGGCAGCAGCAATTGTTTGGATGCGGTCTTCACTGAGTATTTTTTTAATATCAACCTTGCCTTTATCCATTAAATGACTCAAGTGTTGATAAATTGTACCCACTACTAAGCCTCTGATTTCAGCAATTTCATCGGGCGTTTTACCTGAAAGATACAAATCATAGGTGACTAAATAGGTCTCGCCCTTGGGCTTACTCGCTTTGGGGATGGGCTGTGCTGTGTTTGATTCTGAAAGTTCTTGTAAAACTGTGCTAATTGCCCCCCCCTCAGTATTAGAGGCAGTTTTATAGGTTTTGAAATGTTCTTTAGTGATTTCTTCGCCGTTTAGCACACATTCCACAACGATAACCGCTTTTCTGAAAGCCATAATGCGGTCAAAAAGTTCGGCTTCTAATTCTGTCAGCTCCTCGCAGTAGGCTTTGGTTTTGTTATAAACCTTCATTTTTTCCCGATGCGTCCTCGTTTTTATTAAAATAGATTCTAAAAACTTGGAAAAATAATCTTTCGCTGCCGTAAGTCTTTCAGCGACTTGCCTTAAATTAGGCGTTCTTGTTTCAAGATAACCTTGTAGTTGTTGCGTAAAATTATCGGCGTATTTTTTTTGAGCATCCAAAGCATCATATTGCTCTTTTGCCCAATCAACGTGTTTTTGCTTTTCTGAATTTTTTTCAATTTTTTCATAACTGACAATATGAAACCGCCAATCCCTCAGTAAAATCGAGAAATTAAAGGTTTTATAGAGGAAATCCTTTAAAAAATTGTACATTTCCACCTCTAAAATCCCCTTTATTTCATCTGATTCTTTTTTATTGGAAGCAAACCGAATCACTTGTGCATCGCTATTGATACCATTAAAATTGATTTTTGAAGTCAAAACCAAGCCGTCCAACGATGTCAAACGCGACAATGCTACATACACTTGCCCGGGAGCAAAAGCACTATTCACATCAATTATCGCGCGCTCGAATGTCAAACCTTGGCTTTTATGCACCGTAATTGCCCACGCCAATTTGACAGGATATTGCGTAAAAGTGCCGATTATTTCTTCATCAATTTCTTTAGTATTGTCATTGACGGTGTATTTTATATTGCGCCATTCATATTTTTCTAAAGTCATCGTTTCCGACTGACCCTTAAAACGCACCTTTATTTCGTCCGATGAAATAGAATCCACTATGGCTATTTTACCATTAAAAAAACGTTGTTGACCAGTTGGATCATTTTTAATGAAAATAATCTGGGCGCCTTTTTTTAAAACTAAATCCTTGTCAGTTGGAAAACTGAATGGTGGAAATTCGTCACCCACTTCTGCCGAGAAAGAAAAAGCTTTATCAGGCAAAGAATCCAGCGAAGTCTGATTTTGTTGAGCCGCTTTGGCATTATGGGTCGTGAGCGTGATATAGCCGTCCTCCGTCTGAGGTTTAAAATTAGGCTTATAATATTTATTTAAAATGGCTAAATCAGCTATTTCGATGCGGTTATTCCTCAGATTATCTAATATATTGATAAAAGTGATGTCATCTTGTCGATATATTTTTTCAAGTTCGATGTACAATGGTTTTTCATCTTGCAGCACTTTTGCGTGAAAAAAGAACATGCCATCGTAATAATTCCGCAAAATTTCCCATTCGTCGTTTTTTACAACGGGCGGTAATTGCATCAAATCGCCAATAAAAAGCACCTGCACCCCGCCAAACGGATTGAAATAATCCCCTCTAACCGTTCGCAAAACCAAGTCGATAGAATCTAAAATATCCGCCCGCAGCATACTCACTTCGTCAATAATCAATAGCTCCAACGACCGCAGCGTTTGGCGTTTGGTGGCAGTCATATTCATGTGCTTTTTGAGCGTTTGTTTATTATTGACCACCAAATTAGGATTTAAATAATCAGGAAAAACGTCCGAGGGAATAAACGAGCCGAAGGGCAACTGAAATTGAGAATGAATCGTGACCCCTCCAGCATTAATCGCAGCGATGCCAGTAGGCGCAACAATCACTGCCCTTTTATGGGTTTTTTGAATAATTGCTCTTAAAAAAGTCGTCTTACCTGTACCCGCTTTTCCAGTCAAAAACACTGATTTATTAGTCTGATTAATAAAACGGGAGGCGACTACTGAGGGGTCTATGTCTGCTGTTTGATGCATGCGCTTGTTTAATACCTGTTAGTTTAAGTTTTGCTCAAGTATGTAATATCAGCTCAAATATAGCTCTTTATTTTAATTTTAAAACAAATTGTGTAAAATTATTATACCGTTTTGACGTTTTTTTTATTAAAAAAGGCATTTTAAGGCATTTATTTCAATAAATCCACAATTTTTTGTTCAAAATCGGATAGTTGATTTTCGCTTTTTAAAAGCATTTTACTTTCCACTAATTTATTGTCATAAAAATAGCGCATCGTCCCATTTTTATCAACGATGATAAAACACGGACGCATTAAATGCATTTTAAAAAAGCCATTAGCAAACTCATAAGCGTTTTCAATCAAAGGAAAATTCAATGGGTTTTCTTTTAAAACCTCTTTTTCGTGTTCGCCTAGAGATACATTGGTCAATGACAACACTACAAGTCCATCTTTTTGATATTTATCCACAAATTTATTCAACTCGGGTATTGTTTGTTTAAAATTTAAATTATTGCTTTCAAACATCCAGAAATGGAGTATCAAAACTCGACCTCGGTATTGAGCCGTCTTTAGGGGATACCCCTCAGTATCTTTAGCATCAAAATCAGGTAAAGGCAGATTTGACATTTCTTTAAATATCTTATCTCGCTTTGAGTAATACATTTCTTTCAACTTATCTGTTTGAAAGGTTTGGACTGCAGTAGAATCTTTTTCATTAAAAACTATAGTACTTAATGAATCATATTGTTCCTTTGAAAAGGATAAACCACCACCATTGCCGAAATCATAAAAAATTTCCGCTTTTGTACGCTGTGAAAAGCAAGTGGATACCGCTAAAAAAAGGAGTGTAGGAATAAGGAGGTATTTCATGTTTAAAATGAATTTAAGTGTTAAAAATAGATTGTAAAAATTTTAAAAATAAAGTCAAATATACAACGTGAAATAGAGAATTGATAATATGTAAAACTCATTTTTTCCATTATCAATTCTCCATTTCCCATTTCTAATTATCCAACATTTTCTTCCACTCCGCCACTTTCATCATCAAATCAATGGGCGTCATGGTATTCAAATCCATTTTATCCAAAGCCTCTTTGATGCGTTGAAGGCGAGGGTCGCCGATGTCAAAAAAGTTGAGTTGCATGGGTTTTTCGGCGGCAGATTTAAGTTTATCCTTGGTTTCTTTTTTATCGTTTTTAGGCATATTGGAAGCGGAATCAATGTGTTTATCTTCCAATTGAGCCAATATTTCGTTGGCACGATTCACGATTTCATTGGGCATTCCCGCCATCCGTGCGACGTGTACACCAAAGGAATGTTCGCTTCCCCCCTCAGTCAATTTGCGTAAAAAGATGACTTTTTGACCTACTTCCTTAGTCGCCACGTGGTAGTTTTTTATGCGATTAAAAAGGTCAGCCAATTCGTTCAGCTCGTGATAATGGGTAGCAAAAAGCGTCTTCGGTCGAGTGCCGCTTTCGTGCAAATATTCAGCAATTGACCACGCAATGCTGATACCGTCATAAGTGCTCGTGCCCCGCCCAATTTCATCCAAAAGTATCAAAGAACGGTCTGAAATATTGTTCATAATACTCGCCGTTTCGTTCATTTCCACCATGAAAGTCGATTCGCCACTCGATATATTATCACTCGCCCCCACTCGTGTAAACACCTTGTCAAGTAAGCCAATATTCGCCTCTTTTGCGGGCACAAAGCACCCCATTTGAGCCATTAAGCATATCAAAGCAGTTTGGCGCAAAAGGGCGGATTTACCTGCCATATTGGGACCCGTTATCATCAAAATTTGCTGCTCGTCGCTATCCAAATACACATCATTGGGCACATAACTTTCGCCCAAAGGCAATTGCTGCTCTATCACGGGATGGCGTCCTTCTTTGATGTCCAACTCATACCCCTCAGTAAGTGTGGGTTTTGAGTAGTTATTTTTCATTGAAATGGTTGAAAACGCATTCAAACAATCTAAAACGGCAATAGAATTCGCATTTTGTTGAATCGGTTGAATAAAATCCAAGAGAGAACCCACCAATTTTTGAAACAAACGTTCCTCAATCGCCAATATTTTTTCCTCAGCGCCCAATATTTTTTCTTCTAAAACTTTCAATTCGGGCGTGATGTACCGCTCAGCATTGGCAAGCGTCTGTTTACGAATCCACTCCTTCGGAATTTCGATGAATTTATATTTAGCTGTCACTTCTAAAAAATAGCCAAAAACGTTATTAAAACCAATTTTAAGGCTCGTAATACCCGTTTTTTCTATTTCACGCTGTTGAATATCAATGAGTAATGATTGGGCATTTTTAATAATATTACGCAATTCATCCAAATCCGCATCCGCACCATCCGCAATGGCTCCGCCTTTTGTGAGGTTCACGGGAGGTTCTTCAAAAAGCGTTTTTTCTATTTCTTCACGCATGATTTTACACGGATTCAAGGTATCTGCCATGCGTTTAAGCTGTTCGTTTGACCCCCTCAGTATTAATTGAATCGGCTCGATTGTACTCAATGAGCGCGCCAATTGACGCACCTCCCGAGGGTTAATTTTACCCAAGGGCACTTTTGAAATCAAGCGTTCCAAGTCGCCAATTTGCTTGATATATAACTCAATTTCACTCTTAAAACCTTGATTTTGAATAAAATACTCAACACTTTCCAAGCGTTGCTCAATAGCCGTTTTACTTTTTAAAGGCAGAACAATCCATTTTTTCATTAAACGAGCACCCATCGGGGAAAGCGTTTTATCGAGAATATCAAGGAGTGATTTGCCTGTTTCATGATTCGTAGAAATCAACTCCAAATTGCGAATCGTGAACCGATCCAACCACACATATTTATCGGGTAAAAGCCTTGAAATATGGTTAATATGCTTCAAATTAGTTTTTTCAGTCGTCGCTAAATAGTGCAAAGCCGCCCCCGCTGCCGACTGTGCCAAGTCCATATCTTCGATACCAAACCCTTTTAAAGAAAGAATTTGAAAGTGCTCAATCAATTTTTCACGACCATAACCTTCTTGAAAAACCCATTCATCCAAGCCATAAGTGTAGTATTTTTCCCCAAATTTTTCAATAAATTCCTTTGAAACGCCTTTTGAAAACACAATTTCGGAAGGTGAAAATGTCTGTAAAATTTTATCCAAATACGACCAATCCCCCTCAGTAACGAGCAGTTCACCCGTCGAAATATCCAATAATGCGATGCCTGTTTCCTGTTTTCGTGTAGCAATGGCAGCGAGGTAATTATTGCTTTTTTGGTCAAGGAGTTTATCGTCGCTTGTCACGCCCGGCGTAATCACCTCAGTCACACCCCTGCGCACGACCCGACCCGCTACGGGCTTTTCCAACTGCTCACATATCGCCACCCGATACCCGGCTCGCACCAATTTGGGCAAATACACATCCAATGAATGGTATGGAAAACCCGCTAACTCTACATCATTCCCCCCATTATTGCGGCTCGTGAGTACGATACCCACCACGTGCGAAGTCGTGATAGCATCTTCACCAAAGGTTTCATAAAAATCACCCACTCTAAACAGCAACAAAGCATCGGGATATTTCGCCTTAGCTTGGTAATATTGCTGCATCAAGGGCGTCACGATAGGCGTACCTTTTTGTGCTGAATTGGGTTTGGAAAACGGTCTTGCCATAGTTTTAATTAAAAATGGAAAATTGATAATTGAAAATGTTGTGCTTTACAACATTCTAAAGTTCTCATAAAATGGATAAAATAAGTGTTGTTTTCTGTCGGGCTGAAAATTCTTTAAAATGCATAGCGTAGCGGAGTATTTTAGAGAATTTTTAGAGCCGACTTAAAAAGAAAACAGCGATTATTTTAGCCTAATTACTTATGAGCGGAGAGCAAAGTTAGTTTTTAATGCGTTTTATTGGAGTGAATTGGGGGATTTTTTAAATAAAAAAGCAATTACAGCTTGTCATTCTGAGTGCAGCGAAAGAATCTGACAACATCCAATTGTGTTTACACA
>JANMYC010001500.1:0-11201 GCA_031381715.1 Saprospiraceae bacterium | reverse complement strand
GCTTTTTTTATATGAAGTTTATAATCTACATCTGGAATAGGGCTTTGAGAAAGGCTTCTTGCGGAGCATAAAAAACTGAGTAAAATCAACAAAAACAGGTTCTTCATCATGTATTTTTTCAGAAATAATTTCCGCAAAATTAACAAATGCTTTATACAATATGTGAATTTAGCTTTTTATTAGAACTCTTAAAAATGGCTTTGGACGAAAAATATAAGGCATGAAAGCATGGTTTTAGTCTCTTTTATCTATCATTTTTAAGCGTTGATAGAAATTAGTACCTCTATGTGTTTTAGTTGCATTAAAATTGTGGTAAATAATCAATGACAATATTTTAAAGCAACGAATCATATATTTATAAGACCCTAATTTTAATTTAATATTTTTTTGATATTTCAACAAAGGGTATAAAATTTGAAACATGATAATTATTCAAAAAGTGTTTCATTTATAAAACATAAAAAATATGTTTAAAAAATTAATAATCATAGGTTTATCATTTGTGAGCTGGTCAATTTCGGCTCAAGATACATGGACGCTGGAGCGTTGCATCAGCTATGCGCAAGAGAATAGCCGATTAGTGAAGCAAAGCCAAATCCAAGTAAAAAGCTCTAAACTCGTCAAAAAGCAAGATGATTGGTCGCGTTACCCCTCAGTATCCGCTAACTCAAATCTGGGTTTTAACTTTGGTAGGAGTGTAAACCCTTCTACGTACCAATTTGAGAATAACTCTTCTAATTACAACAGTTGGGGCGTGTCGTTGGGTGCTCCCATTTATAATGGTGGGCGCATCACAAATCAAATTAGACAAAGCGCGATTGATATTAAAGCGGCTGAGGCGGACCTTGAGCAATCGGTAAGTAATATTGCTCTGCAAGTGGCCCAAGTGTATTTGCAAATCCTTTTAAACGAAGAGCAATACGAGAATACCCGCAAGCGCTCTCAAACTACCGCGAGTCAGCTTGATCGCATTGAAAAGCAAATAAAAGCGGGTCAATTACCGCCGAATGCCCGTTATGATTTATTGGCACAAGCAGCAAGAGATGAGCAAAGTATAGTAGCTGCTGCCAATAGTGTAGAGTTGAGCTATCTGAATCTTAAAAATTTGCTTGAATTATCTCCTGAAACGCCTTTGAAAATAGAGCGCCCACAGGTGGTTGTTCCGAATACAGTAAACCCTGAATCATTTATGTTCAGAGGAATATACAGTCAAGCATTAGGCAATCAACCCAATATCAGAGCTTCCGAATTGCGCATAAAAAGTGCTGAAACGGGGGTGAAAATTGCTCAAGCAGCCTTGATGCCGACACTCAGTGCTAATGCAAATTTTGGAACGAATTACTCAAGTACTATTCCAGATTTTTCGGGAATTAAGACTGAATTCGTGGATGTTAACACACCCGTAAAAATAGATGGACGGTCAGCGATATTGACCACGCAACAGCCGAGGGCGACATCTTCTTCTGATGCGCCGAAAAAGAATTATGGGTCGCAACTTGGTGATAATTTCGGTCAGAGCATAGGTTTGAATTTATCAATTCCTATTTTTAATGGTTTCAGTCGTCAAATAGGGGTAGAGCGTCAGAAACTCGCCGTAGAAAGCCAAATGCTTGTACTCGAAAGAGACAAGCAACAATTGAAAACGGATGTTCAGAATGCGATAGCGAGTGCTCGGGCGGCAAAAAAGCAATATGATGCAGCAGTGAAAAGCTTCGAAGCCCAAAAAGCAGCTTTTGATGCACTTGAAAAGCGTTTTCAAATTGGTAGTGCGAATAGTTTTGAATTCACTCAATCTAAAAATAATGTGGATACAGCCGAGCGCGATGTTACTGTTGCCAAGTATGATTACCTATTCCGCTTGAAAATAGTGGAGTTCTATGAGGGTAAAAAACTAAGTTTAAGGTAGTGAGTATTGAGTAATCAGCAGTTAGCATTGAGGTTTCACAACAATATTTAAAGTCTCAATACTAACTACTCAATACTAACTACTCAATACTAACTATTAATTACTCAACACTGACTACTAAATTTCAGTTGCCGATTTCAAAAAACAAAGATCAACATTTTACAAACGTTTCAAAATCAAAGAGTTATGGCTCAGATTAATAATAAGAAGAAAAGCAATAAATTAGTTTGGATTTTAGGTGGTACCATCGCCGTACTGATTGCAGTAGCTGTTTTTACGAGTAAAGGGAAAGACAAAGGAGAAAAAGTCTTCGCGGATAAAATACAGAAGCGGGCGATTGAAGAAACGGTGTCTGCAAGTGGTCGTATTTTTCCTGAAAAAGAAGTGAAAATCAGCTCCGATGTGTCAGGAGAAGTGGTAGAACTATACGTAAAAGAAGGTGATTCTGTGCGAGCAGGTCAACTTTTAGTTCGGGTGAATGCTGAAATATACAAAGACCAAGTCACAAGGGGTGAAGCCGGAGTGAACGCTTCGCGCGCGCAATACGCCAATGCCCTTTCTAATATTGAGAGCGTGAGAGCCAGACAGCTTCAATTGATTGCGCAAAAGGAGCAAGTACAAGCCCAATTGAATCAAACCCAGCAGGCGTTTAAGCGCAATGACCAATTGCACCGTGATGGCGTAATTTCTGATTCAGATTTTGAAACAACTCAAGCCAATTTGAAACAGCAAGAAGGCAATATAAAATCCGTAGAAGCTCAGATTCAAGCGTCACTTTCGGATATTACGTCTTCACAAAAGAGTGCTGAAGCGGCTCAATATTCTTTGAAAAGTTCAGAAGCGTCTTTGAAAGAGTTGAAAACGAATTTGAATAGAACGTCGATTTATGCACCAGTGGATGGTGTGGTTTCAAAAAGGAGTATTGAAAAAGGCGAACGTGTGGTAGGTACTGCTCAAATGTCAGGCACAGAAATTATGCGCGTAGCTAATTTGAATGCCATGGAAGTACAAGTAGATGTGAGTGAAAACGATATATTGCGCGTAACCTTAGGCAATGAAGTGGACATAGAAGTGGATGCTTTTCCGGGTAGAAAATTTAAAGGAAGGGTATCAGAAGTCGCTAATACTGCTTCAAATGCATTTACTGCAACGGGTGCTGTGAATTTGACAACTGACCAAGTGACCAATTTTGTCATAAAAGTGCGCATTGACCCAACCTCTTATGCCGATTTACTGAGGGGGGGGCGACCACCATTCCGTCCGGGTATGTCAGCGTCAATTGATGTACATACCAATACAGTAAAAGATGCCATCTGTGTCCCAATCCAGTCAGTGACGACGCGCGATGATGATGCCGATTTGAAGAAAGCGAAGGCAGAAGAAAATAAAACAACCACCGGTACGCAGCCAAAAGAAAGCAAAGCACCCGTAAAAGAGGTCGTTTTCATTGCTTCTGGCGATACCGTGAAAATGGTGGAAGTGAAAACGGGTATTCAAGATAAGCAATACATCCAAGTTTTGACCGGCTTGAAGGGCGATGAAGAAGTCATTGCTGCTCCTTATAGTTTGATTGCTCGTAAAATGAAAAACGGCATGAAAATAAAAAAAGTGACTGAAAAAGAACTTTATAGCACGGATAAAACTAAAGCGAAAGAATAATTTGAATTCTTGATTAAAAAGGAATATATTTCGGAATTAGTCTTTCCATTAAATATCAATCAAAACAAGTGAGAAAATAAGTAACCTCGTGAGAATATCTCTTCACGAGGTTTTTTATTTATTTAGATTTATTTAGACCTTAAAATGACTAATTTTACTTTAAAATGGACGTTTACTTTTTCACTATTTTAAAAGTTTCAATCTCTCTACCCATGATAATTTTAGCAAAATAAACACCACTCACCAATTGAGATAAATTGAAATTAAATTGCTGATTATCAATGCTTTTTTTATTAAAATGGAGCTTGCCCGTGATGTCAGTTATTTCAATATCATAATTTAAAGTACCCCCCTCAGTATTTTCGGTTTCTACTACCAATTTTTCATTAAAAGGATTCGGGTACAACCACACTTTAGTTTTACCTTCAAAATAAAGGCTGATAATGCGTGAAAATGCTGATTTTACATCCTTATCTACCATTTTAAGGCGATAATAATTAACGCCTTTGCTGGGTTTTTCATCCATAAAAGTATATTTTTGAGGTAGTTGAGTCGTACCATTTGCTTTTACTCGACCAATGGTTGCAAATGATTGCGCATCTTCGTTACTCCTTTCAATATCAAAATGGCTACTATTCAATTCTGAAGCTGTTTCCCAATTCAAAACGCTTGAATTCCCTTTCCGATAAGCCGTAAAATCAGTTAATTCTACGGGTAAAAGGGCGTTTTCAGAGCCACCTCCAATGGCAAACTCACCAAATACAGCTAAGTTATTGCGACGAGCTGTGTATTTCGGGCTTATCCCGCTGCCACTACTATGAAGTCCTCTTAATCCCCAGGGTACTGAGGGGATAGCTCGATAAATGATTCTCAGATTTTCGGGCTGAGTAATTCCGGGATAATTATTGACAGCCAATGCCAATTTATACGTTTTAATTTGAAGCCCTTCCGAAGCCATGATTTCCCAAATGCCACAACTTGGGCAGGTTGAAAAAACCGTGTAATTATCATTATCCGTGAAAGATAATCCCCAACTCAAGGGGTTCGTCACTTGGTATTGAGTAGATAAAAGCCCTCCTGAACTGAGTGAATCAATAACCACAGTTGCTTGTAAAAAAGCAGCTCCCGTGCCAATGGGGAAGCGGATACTATCAGCACTATTGACCCATCTATTGATGATACCATCGTAGCAATACGCGGTATCACTGCCACCCACTAAACTGCCTTTATTTGTGATGGATGTCCCCAAAGTGATAGAATTTCCAAAAAGATTGACCTTTCCCCAAAGCAAGTTCAATTCTTTTTCCACGAAAATGGGGCTTTTGATATTTATCCCCTTGGGATTCTGAATGAGCAGCCGTTCAATTGTACCAGTACCAATGAGTTCCTGTTGGATAGTATCTTCAAAACGAATATAATTACCTTGGATGATATTATTATTTCTGCAATTTTGTCCTTTGAAGCTCATTCCGTTTTTGTTATTTAATTTCATTATGCCATAATTCACAAAAGAACCTTCGTAATTACAAGTAATCCGAATGTCAAGAATACCGTTATAATGGGTTAAATAACCAGTTTTTTCACTGTTAAAAACGCCAAAAGACTCCTTAAACTCATTGAAAATCAGGTTGTTTTCACCAAACTTATACATCTGACCAGCATTGGTTATGCGTTGATTGAAAGTGCTGACATCAGTTATTACTTGAATATTCATGGTACCCGTGGTTCTATTCAAAATATTGCCGACAATAAGGCTATCAGAAGTGGTAATATTGCCAGCGTACCAATTGATTATACCTTGGTTTTGAATACTCCCTCGATTATTAATAGACTTAAAAATATTTAGTGTGGCTGAAGGCGTGATTTGAACATTGGTGCTGCCTGAGATACTTATGGAATCCGTGATAGATACAGTGTGATTGAGGGTTATAAATGGTATCAAACTTTCATTCGGCGGGTTGGTGGCGTTGACCCAAGATGTGCCATTAAAAATTTCCCAAGTGTTGGAGTCATTCCAGTTTCCATTGTTTTTACTGCGATAGTCCCCGATATTTTGTGTGAAACTGGTAAAGGAAAATAAGGTACTCAGGGTGAGTACCATGAGGTTCAAGGTAATTTTTCTCATTGCAAGATAGTTTTAATTCGGTTAATAAAATCACTAATTTTTGAATATATAAAAATACAATATTTTGTTAAAATATTGATTATTGAAATAAAAATCTATAATCGTGATAATAGTGGAATTATATATCGTAACGTACTGCAATGCAGATTTGTTTTAAACACCTGTTTTTTTAATTGAATGCCATAGAAAAAGCCCCGTGGAATACTCCACGAGGCTTTTTTTAGCAGTCTTTTAATAATATCGTTATTTGCCAAAACCAATAGAAACACCTATGCGCATGGTAAAACTATAATAATTGGTCTTTCTATTAGCCAGCATTTTGTCTTCTATTGTGTAGGTACTTTTATTCCAATAATCATTATTGCCGCCATCAAATTGATTGTAAGCAGCGCCAATTCCAAAGTACATATCGCCCGCTAAACCTGAAAGTCCTAAAATGCCCATATTGAGCATGCCAATATATTGCTTAGAAGTGGGTGCAAATTCGATGGAACTTGCTCTATTATTGGTGGTGTTGACCACTGTACTCTTAAATTTTTCAAATGTCCGCACATTATAACCCACAAGTGGACCCACATAAACTTTGCCTTTTCTATTGCTGCCTTTTGTGCCAAATTTTAATGCTACATGGGCGAAATAACCATCCCATTTATGCTCTTGGGGATCCTTAATATCTCTTAACTCAAGGTCATAGAAATTTTCTTTCTTTTTGGTCACTTTTAGATAAGATACTTCTACTAATGTATTTTTTGCGCCAAAATTAAGCACACCACCGATATCAGCTGGCTTTGAAAGCAAAGGAAAAACGTTCACACCCGCATAAATGTGCATTTCCCTGTTTGCTCGGCGGCGTTCGCGTTCTCGGCGAGCCTCTTCTGCTTTTTGTTGAGCTACTCGACGTTCTTCTTCTTTTTTCTTGTTTTCAGCGCATTTGTTGTACCGCGTCATGAATGATTTACCCTTATCCGCTTCTCCAAAACCATTATAATCGTCGGCATATTTTTTTAAGTCATCGCAATTGGTATCGCTTATTTTAGTAGCATTTTTATCTAAAACACTGATTCCCAACATTTTAAAACGACTGCTATTGGTGGGTGATGGTGAAATGATATTATTTCCGTCCTTTCTTGCGCGCGCAAAATCGAGGGCTTCGGTCAAATATTTGTCTCCTTTTACGGCTACTTCGTAAAATTGCAATATGATGATATCATCTCTCTCTTCCAATTTTGTTAAAATCTTCGCCGTTTCTCCGCAGATACTGGCATTATTTACAAAATTAGGCTTGCTTTCTAAAACCGTCTTAATTGTCTTAGTGATACTGAGGGGGGAGGGGTAATTGATTTTTTCCAGCGTTTTTTTATCATTATCCGTTAATTCGTTGATATATATTTTTATTTGATCCAAAGCTATTTGCGCTAATTCAGAATCGTACAGCTTTTTATCCTTAAAATAATCAACTATTTGAGTGGATGCAAGGAATCTGTACCAAGCGTCGGCTTTAGGGAAATTATACGTTTTTTTAGCGTATTCATATTGCATCTCTGACTTGTTCAGATTTGCTGCTAACTCAGAGGTTGCCATGTAATATTGTGCGAGTGTGGGCGCAAAATCATCATATTTTATGACAAAATTTTTATCATCCAATTTATATCTTAAAGGAAATTTAGAGGCATCGCTGTAACTTTCATATTCTTCTCTTAAAGCGTTAATTTCTTTGAAAGAGGCATTATTATCCCCTTTAGTCCCGTAAACAAACCCTTGCTTATATTTAAAATTGACTTTAAAATAGCGAGCAGTTTTTATTTGATCTGCTGTACCGCTATCAATGACTTTATCAAGTAAGGCAGTTCCATCTTTAACTCTTTTTTTGACACTGTTGAGCACCTCAGTTGTTACATCTTTGGGGTCACTGAGCGTAGATGTATATTCTTGAAGGGCATTGTATATTTTGACAGCACTTTCGAGGTCTTTTTCAGCATTTTGAGCAATTATACTGAGGGGTATGCTAACCAATAGTAATAGGACTATTTTTTTCATTGGTTCAGGATTATTTATCAATTTTTAAAATTAAATTTAATATCTAAACAGGCGTAAAGAAATAAGCACTGCTATCGTCGGGCTGTAAAATGTAAAAAATATGAAGCAAAGCGGAGTATTTTTTACATTTTACAGAGCCGACTTAAAAAGATAGCTGTGCTTATTTTAGCCAAACTACTTGTAACAAATTAAATGCCTTTTACGCTGAAAATCAATATTTTATACAGAAAAGACTTCGTATATTATTCGTATTTTTTGTAAAAATGTTCTGGGAGTTTTGATTCTTATTTGAGATGCATCAATATAATTTTTCCATATTTTTTAAATAAAAAAAATCCAATGACACGCAGCCATTGGATTTTGAAGTGTATTCTTTGAAATATAAAACGTTCTTTATTTGCCTAACTCCTCTGCTCTTTTCAAAGCCGCCATGGCGCCATCGATAATATCTTGATGCAATGAGTTGGATTTAAAAGATGAAATAGCCGCTTCGGTAGTACCCCCGCGAGAAGACACTCTTTTTATCCATTCCTCACATGAAATATTTGATTTGTTGTATAAATCCACTGCTCCAGTGAAGGTCTGAACGACTAATAATTCTGCTTCTGATTCCGAAAATTTCATTTCACGCGCTGCTTTCATCATAGCATCCATAAAATAGTACACATAAGCGGGTCCGCTACCTGAAATAGCCGTTACAGCATCTATGGCATCTTCTTTTTCGAGGAAAAGGGTTTTACCAGTAGTAGCTAAAAGGTTGTGTATCATCACCAATTCAAGGCGTGTCAGTTCTTCTGTGGAGGTGAATGCCGTCATTCCTTGCCCGATTTGAGCGGGGAAATTAGGCATGGCACGGATGACTTTTTTAACGCCTAAAACTTCTTGAATTGTCTTGATTTTTACCCCAGCCATGATGCTGAGAAATACCTGACCTTCGTTGGTATTTGGGCGTAATTGCGCAAAAAGGGAAGCAGAATCCTGTGGTTTTACAGCTAAAATAATGACATCCGCTACTTTGATACAATCTTTTGAATCCAAATAAACACTTCCAAGATTCAACTCTTGCAATTGAACTGCTTTTTCGGGCAAATGTTCGAGTATCATTAATTGTTCACGGGTGGTTACGTGATAGCGGAGGAACTCTTGATCATAAGTTAAGCCCATGTTGCCGCCGCCGATTATTAGAATATTCATAATAGATATTTTTAGAGATATTTAAATCAGATTTTAAAAAAGCATAAAACCTGATTTTGGATTGATAATATAATTGGCGTGCAAAAATAAGGAAGAAATAAGAATTAGTGCGTTTTTTATATTAAAATGAATTTAAAAACCATGCTACGAGGATTTTATAAGCCTCGTAGCGTTCGTAAAATTGGGATTAAAGCAAATCAAAAATATCGTTCACGCCAATGGTTCTATTGACATTAAATCCTTCGGCATATTCTACTCCAATGTAGCGCCCATATACGGCATCTTTTCCTCTCACCGAATCCAAAAAGCTTTTGCTTGAAATGGGTGTAACGGGCTCTTTACTGAGGGGGTCAAAAAATTGAGATTTGTAAGCCATAATGGTCTCAAATTTTTTATCCATAAAAGGAGAAATATCCACGGCAAAATCTGGCTTTAACGCTTTGTCTTGAATATAGTGGTACACCTGTTTGGGTCGCCAAGCGGCTTGAGGCACGCCCGCATCATCAGTCGTTTGTATTTTGATTAAGCCCGATAAAAAACAAGCATCGGCTGTCAATTTAGCTGCTCTGCCATGGTCAGGATGTCTATCCTCAAGAGCATTAGCAAAAATAATCGTTGGGCAATATTTACGGATTACTCTAATGATTTTTAATAATTCTACTTCGTTGTGCGTAAATAAGCCATCTTTGAGGTCAAGTTGCTCCCGTACGAGTGCACCCATAATTCGGGCTGATTCCATTGCCTCTTGCGTGCGCAATTCTGCTGAGCCACGAGTACCTAATTCACCTAAAGTGAGGTCAAGTAAGCCTATTTTGTATCCTTTTTGGATTTGGCTCAAAAGAGTGCCGCTGCAAGATAGTTCCACATCGTCGGGGTGAACGCCTATGGCGAGGATGTCTAATTTCATATTTAATTTTTTGTTGCTGTTTACTTTTAAGTGCTGAAAAGCATATTTAGTAGTTCAAAATTATATATTTGTCTAAAACATACGGCTTTACATGAATGAATAGAGCCATTTTGCTGTTATACAATAAGTACCGTTTAAAATATTTAACGGAATTAACGCAAAGTTAAGTTTAAAGTTTTAACATTAAATAGAATATAGATATGCTAAGAGATTTTTTCGACGGAATAATGAGTTATGGTAAAGCCTTTAAAGTAATTGCTTTGGGGCGACTTTGGTCATATATTATGATTCCGGGAATCATAAGCTTGATATTAGGCGGCTCTATTGCTTATGCAGCCTACCTTTTAGCCGAAGATTTATCGCTCAATTTGATATTGGCTTATCCCAATAATTGGTGGGGTTTTGACTTATTTCAAGCTATATCCTACGGAGTGAGTTGGATTTTATTGGCGGTATCAGGTCTCTTTGTCTATCGAGTACTTTTGATGGGTCTGGTGGCACCCTTTATGTCACCTTTAGCGGCAAGGGTTCAAGAATACGTCACGGGGCAACCGGTTTATGACCCACCATTTTTTTCCGTTACAAATTTCCGTTTGATACTGAGGGGTATCTATCTCAGTTTGAGAAATGTGAGTAAAGAACTATGGTTCACGTTTTGGCTGATTCTTTTGGGTTTTATACCCGTCTTTGGTTTCATCGCGCCGATTCTTCTCTTTTTGGTACAAGCGTTTTATGCTGGTTTTGGTAATTTGGATTATTCCCTTGAAAAATATTATAATGTGAAGGATAGTAAAACTTTTTCACAGCGGTATCGGTGGTTGGCTATTGGCAATGGAGCCACATTTTTGACATTGTTGACGGTTCCTGTTTTAGGCTTGTTCTTTGCCCCGGGGCTTTCGACGGTGGCTGCTACCTTGGAGACGATGAAAAGGGTAGATGTACCTTTGATTGATTTGAAAGAGGCAAAGCAGGATGATTTCATATAATAATTAAATCTGAGGCAATATTGACGGTAATCAGTGTATTCTATTGATTATCAATATTTTAAATGACAACATTGGAAAATTACAGCAATTCCGCATAGGGGTAAAAACTTTCCAAAAGTTGAAAACTTTTGGAAAGTTGAGCCTCAAGTTTGAACAATTTCACCCAAAAAAGCTCTAAATACTGAGGGGGGTATATTAAAATTTAGGCTTAAAATTTTCAAATACGGGATTGCTGGTAAAATTAATTTTGAAACCATACATAAAAACTTTATTGGGTATTTATAGCCACGAATTCATCGGATTACACGAATTACACCAATCCACGTGTTGACAATTTTAACTAATTTCACGAATAAATTGCCCTTAAGGGCAATTTTAGTGTCATTC
>JANMYC010001498.1:0-3272 GCA_031381715.1 Saprospiraceae bacterium | reverse complement strand
CGCGAGTATTCTCGATGGACCTTCGTTGCTCACAAATGGCGTATATTATTGCCCAAGTTTTTACAATACAACTATTACTGGCAAAACCAATTCAACATTTACGAGTGCCGATATTGGTAAAACTTTCACTGTTACTGTAAGCGATAATTTTAATAACCGTTGTTCCACATTGGTCTCGGTAGTCGATATAAAAGCACCTGTTTTAAATGCACCTCTTGATGCCATTATTTCGTGTGCAGATGTCAGCCAAGATGGAAGAATATTAACAGATTTAGCTTTGCCTTCTGTTATTTATGAATGCAGTAAAACGACTTTCAGCTTCCAAGACAGAATAATCAATCTGCCTGCTGGTCAAACTTCATTCAATACTCGTCCAGATGGTTTCCCTGCGGGCAAAAACTTTGATTTCGCGGCAGCGTATGGTTCTAATAAAATCATTGTTCGCACATATACAGCAACTGATGAATCCAATAATAGTTCTACTATTCAAAGAGTTATCTACGTTAAAAACATAGAACTATCTCAAGTAGAATGCCCAAAAGATGTAACTGTGGCTTGCGTACAAGGCGACTTTAACACTTCTATTCAATCTACTGGTACGCCTACCATAAAAAATAGTCGCTTGTTGCAAGATGCTTCTTGCGGAATTGATTATTTGTACTCGGATGAAAGAGTGGATAATACACAAGGTTATTTGATAAAAAGGACTTGGACATTGATTAGTCGTTTGAATAATCAACGCCAAACCTGTGTTCAAACAATTACAGTAAATGATACAAAACCGACCCTCACTTGCCCGACAAGTAAAACCGTTACAATCGGTGCAGATAAAAAAGTGGTTGTATTAGCATCAAGTGTTGGAACAGCTTCCGATAATTGTACGCCAGCAAATGCTTTGGTTTGGAGCATAACACAAGGCACAAGTACAAATACCTCATTGACATATACATGCGCTGATTTGGGTAATAAAGCAGTGCAAATATCGGTCAAAGATGCAGCGGGAAATACGAGCAGTTGCAATACAACGATTCAGGTAGTTGACCCAAGCAATTTCTGTGTCAATATTCCGCTTTTGGCTCTTTCGGGAAATATCAATAAAGAAACGGGTGAAAATATATCTGCAACGGTTAAAGTATTCGAATCCAATAACCCAATGGCAAATATGGAAGGCAGCAGTTTTCAATTTAAAGATTTGATTCAAGGCAATTCGTATCGAGTGCAGCCAGAAAGAGATAATGATATTTACAATGGTGTCACTACGTTCGATATTGCACTCATCAGCAAGCACATTTTAGATATTCAACCCTTTACTTCGCCTTACCAAATGATAGCGGCTGATGTGAATCGTGATGGTGAAGTTGATGGTTCGGACATGATTTTGATTCGGAACCTTGTTTTAAGACGCATTACTCGATTCCCGAACAACAATTCATGGCGTTTTATTCCTAAAAACTTCCTTTTCAAGGATAGTAAAAACCCATTTGCCGATGATTTCCCTGAAGCATTGAATTATAATAATATTTCGTCGGATATCAATAAAGCTGATTTCATTGCAGTAAAAGTAGGCGACGTAAACCTCAATGCTAAAGCTGACGCACTCGCATTGTCAACCAGAACTGCCCGCCCAACTGAAAATATTTATTTAGTGGATAAAAAAATGGAAGCAGGAAAAGAGTATATCGTTGATTTAAATATCAATAATAGCACACTCGCAGCCCTCCAATTGGCTCTTAAAATAGATAAAACGAATGTGGCAACTTTCAGCGTTCAAGAGGGCAATTTACCACAATTTGAGAGTGGCAACTTTGAAGTCAATCAAAAACAAGGAATTGTCGGGATGGCTTGGGTGAATACTAAAAGAGAGGTTTTTTCCAACGAAAACAGTATTATCCAACTCAGGATAACGCCTCGTCAATCAGCTTGGTTGCACGAACTTGTAAGCCTTGAGGAGCAAAATATGGAGAATTTGAGCTATGATACTGAGGGAGTCGAGAAACAATTGCAATTAAAATTCTCTAATCTAAAAACGGATAATGTAGTTTTTGAGTTACACCAAAATCGCCCGAATCCATTTATGAGTGAAACGACTATTTCTTTCATTTTACCTGAAACAAACACAGCTGAACTCAGCGTTTATGATATAAATGGCAAACAGATTTATAACTTAAATAAGGTTTTCGCGAAAGGTTTTAATGAAGTAAAATTAGATAATTCGGTTATCAAAAATACCGGTGTATATTTCTATCGCTTACAATCTGACAAATTTACGGCGGTGAAAAGAATGCAATATTTTACAAATTAATTAAAATTGTGTTCATAAGATGTTTAGCAAGAACGCCCCAGCAATGTGCAGGGGCGTTCTTTTTATATATAAGCACCTTCCTAACAGATCTAAACACTTCTCAAAGAACCCAAACCACCATCTACACCCATAATTTGACCCGTAACCCAACTTGAATCATCGCTCAATAAAAAGGCGGCGGCGTGAGCCACATCGGCTGGTGTGCCAAAACGACCTATTGGGTGGCGGCGATTACTTGCCTCCCGTTTTTCATCCGATGATAAAAGCTTCTCAGCCAATGGCGTATCCGTCAAAGAAGGTGCTACGGCATTTACTCTAATCTTATTCATCGCCAATTCAGCAGCTAATGAGCGGGTTAAACCCTCTATGGCTCCTTTTGCGGCTGAAATGGAAGCGTGAAAACCCATGCCCGTCTGTACAGCTACTGTGCTAAAGAGAACAATACTCGCACCCTCTGCTTTTTTCAATTTGGGTAAAACGGCTTGCAAAACGCCTATCGCACCGAGCACGTTGATTTGAAAATCGTTCTTAAAATCATCCATACTCAAGCGAGCAAAAGGGCGTAAATTGATACTGCCAGGACAGTAAACCACTCCATGAATCACATCAGGTAATTGCGTAAAACCACTGAAATCGGGTTGTAAAGCATCAAAATTGATGTGTAATACTGAGGGGGTATCCCCTTCATGTCTTGAAGCGGTGTAAACATTAGCTCCTTTCTCCACGAGCATATTAGCCAATGAATGACCAATGCCCGAACTTGCTCCTACAATAAGTATATTTTTATTTTTCATTACGACCATCTTTTTTTATTTGAATTAAAATCAAATTTGAAACCATACATAAAAACTTTATTGGGTATTTATAGCCACGAATTCATCGGATTACACGAATTACACCAATCCACGTGTTGACAATTTTAACTAATTTCACGAATAAATTGCCCTTAAGGGCAATTTTAGTGTCATTC
>JANMYC010000337.1:0-3694 GCA_031381715.1 Saprospiraceae bacterium | reverse complement strand
CAAAAGCAAGGCCTATCAAAGCCAAATAAACAAACTGATATAGTTGAAAACGCACCATCTCATTAGACCATGAAAAAACAGATTTACCTTCTTTCTCCAACCGCTCATTTTCAATATGCCACGCATTCAAATAGCTATCTTTTACGGAGCGCCACCAAAAAGAGTAGATAACTTCGCCTTGTCGAGCAGAAGCAGGGTCGGCATCCGTTGCTACATTTTTATGATGCCCTTTATTGTGTTCAATGAAGAAGTGTTGATATAGAGCTGGAAGTAAAAGTATTTTAGAGATATTTTGCTCAAAAATGGAATTACGATGTCCCAATTCGTGAGCAATATTAATCCCAAACGTACCCACCATGATGCCTACATTAAAAATCATCCCCACCATTTCAAGCGTTGATAAATCCTGATGGGCAATTTTATAAAAAGCAAAAAATAAAATGCCGTAAAGAATAGGCACGTGAGAGTATAATAAAAGATTAAAAAATGGATTGTCTGAACGTTCTTCCTCCGTTTCAGCGGGATGATTGCTTAAATCAAAAGGTATAAATTGCTCCATTAACGGTATCAAACCAAAAGCAATGTAGGTTACGCCAAAAGATACCCAGCCACCATAGTACAAGCCTGCAACAGCCGCAATGGGTCCCACATAGGCAAGTAGATATTTTAAATCTTTCATTTTAAACGTTTTAAAATCGATTAAAAATTGAAGCTTTTCAAAACAAAGTTAACAAATTTACCAATTTATAGCAATTTTAAGCCCAATAGAAAATATCAAATACTTTGGCCGAATTACTCCTGGGTTTTATCATTAACACAGCACCCATTTCAAAAAGTCAGGCATAATCTTTCCCCAGGTATGAGGATTATGCTCTCCGCCGTCAATTTCTACATATTTAATATCTTCGTGAGGGCGATAGCCTAAGGCAGTGAGTTCGTTAATCAAATCCAAGGTATCATCAATGGCATCAATGATGCCATTATTATTCCGGTCGCAATCTTCATCTTTTGTGCCCACTTCAAACCAGAATTTCATCCCCGCTTGATGGCTGCTGTTCCGAATAATATCATGCATAATACGCCCACCGTCCGGGTCTTCAAGTGTCCACTCTTTTGAACGCCACCATAAAGCACCTGAAAAGACGCCTACCTTGCCAAATACTGAGGGGTTTGCCCAAGCAATATCCATAGCAGAAAGTGCCCCCAGAGAAAATCCGGCGTAGGTATTATATTTGGGTTCGAGCTTGCAGCGGTACTCAGAGCGCATCAGAGGAATCAGCTCATGAATCACAAAATCAGCGTATTCTTTAGCTTTATTTCCCCTTTTTTTATAATCCGCTTCAAGGGCTGTACCGTATTCGTTGATTCTATTCTCATTGCAATACATTGCAAAAATAATACAATGAGGAAGAGAGTCTTCTTTGTAAAGCCGCGTCAATGTATCGAACATACCCAATGCGAGCATATCCTGACCATCATTGAAATATATACAAGGGTAGTTGGTCTTTGAGTCTTTCGAATACTGAGGGGGGAGAAAAACATCGACTTTTACACCCCTTTCAAGATATTTAGAAGGAACATTAAGGTGTTTTACAATTATTTCATTATTATTGTTTGAAGAACCCGAAAAAGTAGTGATAACTTTCTTGAAAAAATTCATTTGTCTATATTTTAAAGTCGGAATATTAAAATTTAAAAAAATACCAACAGCGGAATAATATTTTGATAAACAACATTTTAAACTAAAATAGTTTTACAACATTAATTAAATAATCAATTATAAAAAATTTTATTTCGCAAAAGTGCATTTTGAAATTAGGAAAAATCAATGAAGTTTCGTTAATTTTGCACCGCATTCTGCAAAGAAAAGTTTTTTTAATGAATCAGCAATTGCTTTATGAAAGAAGAATATTTTAAATGGCACTCGCCTCACATCGGTATGGATTTCGAAATGCTCACTTATGGTCATGCAGGCTATCCAGTTATAGACTTCCCTACTACTATGGGGCGCTATTATGAAAGTAAAGATTTTAAGTTAATTGAAAGCGTAAGGTGGTTCGTTGAAAATGGTTTGGTGCGTCTATATTGCCCTGATTCCATTGACCGTCATAGCTGGTACAACAAAGAGGTACACCCCTCAGTAAAAGTGCTCAATCACATACAATATGATAAATTGATACGTTGGGAAATTGTAGAAACCATTCGCAATCACACGCATAGCCCACGAGTAGCGGTAGCAGGAGCGAGTTTTGGCGGCTATCATGCAGCCAATTTTGCTTTTCGCCATCCCGATGTGGTGAGCCATTTATTCTCTATGAGTGGTGCTTTTGATATTAAAACTTTTATGAATGGCTACTTCGATGATAATGTTTATTTCAATAATCCAGTGGATTACCTTTCAGGCTTGAATCACCCTGACCTTTGGAAAATGAAGATTATTTTAGGCACATCCGAATGGGATATTTGTCGCCCTGCCAATGAACAATTATCGAGCATTTTGACTAATAAAAACGTTCCTCATTGGCTCGATATGCGCGGTCAAGTTCAGCACGATTGGGCACTTTGGAGAGAAATGTTTCCGCATTATTTATCTTTGATTTAAAACCATAAATGACCTTAATTTAAATAAAATCAGCATTTTTTAATATAAATCAACAAGTTATGAAAAAGATAGGCATATTATTCGGCCAAGAGAATACATTTCCTTGGGCTTTTATTGAAAGAATCAACGAAAAAAAAATACCCGGTGTAGTAGCCGAAGCAGTCTCAATTGATAAAGTTGTTCAAGGTGATCCAACTGAGTATGCGGTTATTATTGACCGTATTTCCCAAGATGTTCCTTTTTACAGAGCGTATTTAAAAAATGCAGCTATTTCTGGAACAGCCGTTATTAATAATCCTTTTTGGTGGTCGGCTGATGAAAAGTTTT
This sequence comes from Saprospiraceae bacterium, assembly GCA_031381715.1. GTDB lineage: Bacteria > Bacteroidota > Bacteroidia > Chitinophagales > Saprospiraceae > JAAFJT01. Next base: position 765 of record JANMYC010000337.1, on the reverse strand, counting down.
TTAATAATGCATTGGCTTTAAAAGTGGGTGTTCCAGTGCCCAATACTGTTCTTTTGCCTTCTAAAATGATGCCCGACGATACTACTGCTAATTCGTTCCGTAATCTGAAATATCCTTTGGATTGGGAAGCCATATTCAATTATATTGGCTTTCCTGCATACATGAAGCCTTTTGATGGTGGCGGTTGGAAGTCTGTGTACAAAATCCATAACATGGAGGACTTCTTTGATAAATATGCTGAAACGGATCAAATCGTGATGATGCTACAATCGGAAGTTGTTTTTGATTATTATTTCCGCTGTTATTGTTTAGGAGGTAAATATGTACATATTATGCCTTACGAGCCGCGCAATCCGCACCATTTGCGCTATGTAGTAGAGGGCGAACCAGCACCACAAGCACTTTTAGATACTGTTCATGACTATGTTTTAAAATTGAATCATGCCTTGGGTTATGATTTCAATACAGTAGAATTTGGCGTTATGAATGGCATTCCCTATGCCATAGATTTTTGTAACCCTGCTCCTGATGCGGATATAAAATCAGTAGGTCAAGAGAATTTTGATTGGATAGTTGAAAATGCTGCCAATTATGCCATCGAAAGAGCCTTAGCGCATAAAGAAGGTGGCAATAATTTGACTTGGGGAACTTTCGTCAGAAATGCAGTAAGTGGATTGGGCGCTGATGCAGGAATGGATACCCCCACCAATCCCGAGTACTCGGGAGGATCAAAGACCTCAGTAAAAAAGGTCGCTCCTGCCCCGA
>JANMYC010001496.1:0-1671 GCA_031381715.1 Saprospiraceae bacterium | reverse complement strand
ATTTCAACGCTTGGTAAAAAGACGATTCTAAAATGGTCTTTTTTAGGATAATTAAATCCATTCCCCGCCACAACTAAAATGTGGTGTTCCTCCAAAAGATTAGAAATAAAGTCGTCATCATCTTTAAAATCAAACTTTTTTAAATCTATTTTTGGAAAGACGTACATTGCTCCTTTTGGGCGAGTGCAGGAAAGCCCAGGGATACTGTTTATTTTTTCATAGCTCAATTCCATCTGCTTGTACAAGCGCCCCTGCGGTGCAACCAAATCATTGATACTTTGGTAGCCTCCCAAAGCAGTTTGTATGCCAAATTGCGCAAAAACGTTTGAACATAAGCGCATACTGGCTAAAAAAGTTAACCCCTCAGTATAAGACTTCGCTTTATGCTTCGCTCCACTCAAAATTAACCAACCGCCCCTAAAACCTGCCGCTCGATAATTTTTAGAAAGGCCACCCATTGTTACTGCTAACGTATTTTCAACCATGGGTGCAACTGAATGGTGTACCGCTCCATCGTACAATATTTTATCGTAAATCTCATCTGAAAAAATAATTATCCCGCGTTGCTCAGCGATTTTCACTATTTTTTCATCTATTTCACGCTCATAAACCGCACCCGTTGGGTTATTTGGATTGATGATAACAATGGCTTTCGTTTTGGCTGTAATTTTAGATTCCAAATCTTTAATGTCTGGATTCCAATCGCTTTGCTCATCGCACATATAATGTACAGCTTTACCACCGCTCAATCCCACTGCCGCCGTCCATAAAGGATAGTCTGGGGAAGGAATCAACACTTCATCTCCTTCATTGAGCAAAGCTTGCATGCTCATCACGATTAATTCACTCACGCCATTACCTATATAAACATCTTCAATTTGGGTATTTTTAACGCCAATACTTTGGTAATATTGCATCACAGCTTTACGGGCGGCAAAAAGGCCACGAGAATCGGCATAACCTTGGGCTTCGCGGATATTAGAAATGATGTCGTGAACGATTTCATCTGGCACATCAAATCCAAAGGCGGCAGGGTTGCCAATATTCAAATTTGTGATTTTATAACCTTGCTGTTGAAGATACAAGGCTCTTTCATACACGGGGCCCCTTATCTCGTAATGCAGGTTCTCAAGGCGTTGACTTTTTCCAAATTGTTTGGTGCTGTGTGGCATACTTTTTCTTTTAAGTAGAGCGGAACTCCAGTTCCACATTTAAAATATGACTTAAGTAAAAGAATTCACTGCGGAACTGGAGTGCCGCATTACAAAAGTGGCGCAAAATTAAAAAGGTTTCTGACTTTAATAAGCAGGCGTAAAGAAATAATTGATAATTTCTGTTGGGCTTAAAATTATAGAAAATGCGGAGCGAAGAGAAGAATTTTCTATAATTTTGAGAGCCAACTTAAAAAGAAATTATCATTTATTTGAGCCAACTACTAAAAGTCAAAAACCTTTTTAGATTATAAAAAATAAGTTGATTTCAAAAACACATCAAAATCGCATCATTTTCTTAACAATTACACCTTTTACTGTTTCTATTTTAACAAAAATCAAACCTATTTGATAATTGGGCACATCAGAAATTAAATAATCCGTTTCAAAAGAATCAAAGTTTTTGCTGTAAAATACCCGACCATCTGGATGCATCAATTCCATTTTAACAATTCGATTG
>JANMYC010001491.1:0-7638 GCA_031381715.1 Saprospiraceae bacterium | reverse complement strand
GTTTCAACGGGTAAAATCGTATTAACGGCTCAAACGGGCGTTGAATACAGTTTTGATAATGGTTTGACATATCAAATATCGAATGAAAAAAGTGGCTTAGCCGCGGGTGATTATTCAACTAAAGTTAAAAATGCGGCGGGTTGCGAATCGGGTGTTTTAACGGTTAAAATAGATGCTGCACCGAATGCACCAAGCATCCCCTCAGTATCGAGCGTTACTCATCCGACTTGTAGTGTTCCTGCGGGCACGATTTTAATAAATACACAAACGGGAGTTCAGTACAGTTTTGACAATGGAACGAGCTACCAAACTGCTAATGTAAAAAGTGGTTTGGCGCCGGGTACCTATAAAATAAAGGTTAAAAATGCAGCGGGCTGTGAATCAGCAACTATTGAGGTGGTGATTAATGCGGCGGCTACGAGTTTACCAGCGTGGAATATTCACGTTACTCAGCCAACATGTACTTCGCCGAGAGGAACGATTGCGGTGACTTATCCGCCGAGTGGCTATTTATACAGTTTTGATAATGGCGTGTCGTTTCAGCCATCGAATACTAAATCTGGATTGGCAGTTGGTACTTATTCGGTAGTGATTAGGAATTATTCGGGTTGTGTTTCGGCACCGAAAGTAGTGAGTATAGTTGCGCCAGTAAATACGGCAACGAATAGTATTATTGCCTCTCAAACAACAGTTTGTAGTGGTGAAACGGTTAAATTGAGTGTGACACCTTATACGCCAACGTGTATTTATAAATGGAGTAATGGGGCTTCAACTGACCCAATTTATGTCAATCCAACTACCACAACTACTTATACGGTGACTGTAATGAACGGCGGCTGTACTTCGGTGGCGTCAAAAACCATTACGGTTTATCCAAAATTGGCGAAACCCAAAGTGACGATTATTCATCCAACTTGTGGTACTCTGGGGACTATTACTATCACAAACTTACCTTCGGGTGCTTCGAGTAAAATCAATGGAACGAATTGGACACTTGGAAAAACGGTGTACACCAACTTGGAATCGGGTACTTACAAAGTGAAAATCAAATTGAATGATTGCGATGAAGAAGAAAAAGCGGTTCTGAATGAGCCTTGCTTTAATTTCGACGCCACTAAATGCTATAAAATTGTCAATAAAAATTCGGGTAAAGTGTTGGATGTTTTTCAGAATAAAACCTCAAACAATATCCCAATTATTCAATATGCTTTGAATGGAGGTGGCAATCAAAAATGGCAGTTTTCATACACCACGGGCGGTTATTTGAAAATGAAAGTACAGAGTAGCGGTAAATATCTCGCTTGCCACGATAGCTACAACGGAGCAAATGTGTACCAACATGATTATTATTCAGGGGGGCAAAAAGATTGGGCGATTGAGTGCGCAGGTAATGGTGATTTTAGAATTGTACACAGATACAGCGGAAAATATTTGAGCGTTGAAAACAATTCTAAATTGGATGCCGCCAAAGTTGAAATTCGGAATTGGATGAATTCGGATGCTCAAAAATGGCAAATTGTGGAGGTTCCTTGCGCTATTTCTACTAATTTGAGACAGGCGGGCTACATGACAGCCAAAGCAGAAGCGGAGGTCAAGCAAATAAACATCACATGGTACAGCAATATAGGATATAAAACTGACTATTATACGGTTGAAAAGTTCAATGAGCAAAAAGAACAATTTGAAGAAATTTCAACTTTAAATAATACGCAATATAATGATGAATTGCATTATTCCACTTATTCGGATATAAGCCCAATTGAAGGTGATAACCTATATCGCATCAAAGCCGTTTTTAATGATGGTACTATGCAATTGAGCTCATCTTTGAAAGTTGCTTTTGGAAACATCAACGGTGTGCGTTTATTCCCGAATCCTGCGGTGGATTATATTGATATTTTACTGAATGAAGCGCCCAAAAATGCTGTTACTCTGACGTTGAATAATATGCTTGGATTATCTATTATTGTAAAATCCTATGAAAATGAACAGCGTATGCATTTTGAAATAAAAGATATTCCGAATGGTATATATCAGTTGCACATTTCACAAAAAGGAAAACGAAATATAGTGAAGCAAGTTGTGATTCAGAAATAAATTGAAATTTGATGATTATTTTAAAACGTAGGGAGATTCAATTTTCCCTACGTTTTTTATTTAAAAGCAGCCTAAACTTTCATTTTCTTCGTGCTGTCTTCTTTGTTTTAGCTGTATTAAATTGATAATTCACGCCCCACGCAATGACGGGGGCAGACTGATAGAACGCTCGACAAGATGAAAAGAAAATCATGGCTATGCCGAGCCAAAGAGTGTTGTTGTTGGACATACTGTGTTGCTTTTTAACGGTCTTTGTATGAAATGAGTGTAAAAACGCATAAAATGTAAAAACACAGCCTGACAAGTTTTTAACGTTTGAATATCAATAACAATTCGCTTTTTTTTGATATTTAAAATTGATTAATTAACCAAAAAGGTGATATCCTTTCGGAATATCACCTTTTTAGCTTTTTCTTAATTCTATTTGACACTTTTCACTTAATCACCCCCAGTTCTTTACCTACTTTTGTGAATGCGTCCACCGCTTTTTTCAGATGTTCTTTAGAATGTCCCGCTGAAATTTGGACTCTGATGCGGGCTTTACCTTTCGGCACTACTGGAAAAAAGAAGCCAATAACATATATGCCCTCATCGAGCAATCGTTTCGCCATTTCTTGAGCCAATTTGGCATCGTAAAGCATAACGGGAACAATGGGATGTGTACCTTTGATGATGTCAAAACCCGCTTTTTTCATTTCACGGCGAAAATATTTTGTATTGCTTTCGAGTTTGTCCCGCAGCTTGGTTGACCCCCTCAGTATTTCAAGCACTTTTAGGCTTGCACCGACTATACTGGGCGCTAAGGTATTTGAAAAAAGATACGGACGTGACCGCTGGCGTAAAATATCCACTATTTCTTTTCTTGCAGCCGTAAAACCACCCGATGCACCGCCCAAAGCCTTACCAAATGTGCCGGTTACGATGTCCACGCGGCTCATACAATCGTGCAATTCATGGGTTCCACGTCCCGTTTTGCCCATAAAACCTGAAGAATGGCATTCATCAATCATCACCATTGCCCCGTATTTATCCGCCATATCACATATTTTACCCGTTTGGGCAATGATGCCATCCATTGAAAAAACACCGTCGCTCACTATTAAAATGCGGCGTGCGCCTTGCTCTTTTGCCGCTTTGAGTTGCGTTTCAAGGTCGCCCATGTCATTGTTTTTATACCTAAAACGCTTGGCTTTGCACAGCCTGATGCCGTCGATAATGCTGGCATGATTGAGTTCATCGCTCACTATGGCGTCTTCTTCGTTGAGCAAAGGCTCAAATATGCCTCCGTTGGCGTCAAAAGCGGCGGCGTAAAGTATGGCATCTTCCATGCCCACAAATTCAGCAGTTTCCTTTTCAAGTTGCTTGTGAATATCCTGCGTACCACAGATAAAACGCACGCTTGATAAGCCAAAACCGTGCGTATCAATGGTTTTTTTAGCGGCTTTTATGACATCTTTATGGCTTGAAAGTCCGAGATAATTATTGGCACAAAAATTCAAGACTTCTTTACCATTGGCTTGAATTTCGGCTGCTTGGGGTGTGGTGATGATGCGTTCTTGTTTGTATAATCCTGCTTCTTTAATTTCTTCAATTTCGGCTGCTAAAGCTGATTTTATTGAGTACATATTTTTTATTTTATGGTTTTATTCGATACTAATATTTTAATGATGTTAAACCTTTTCGGGTTCATATCTTTTTCTCAAATTAACAATCATATCGGTTGTCATTTTAGCCAAATCGAAATTAGGCTGCCATTTCCAATCGTGTCGGGCTTGCGAATCGTCTATGCTTTCGGGCCATGAACTGGCGATATCTTGGCGATAATCGGGCTTATAGGTAACAGTAAAAGTCGGGATATGTTTTTGGATTTCAGCCACCAATTCTTTGGGCATGAAACTCATTCCAGAAAGGTTATAACTGCTGCGAATACTAATTTTCTCTGCGGGTGCTTCCATAAGCTGAACTGTTGCTCGGATGGCATCCTCCATGTATAGCATGGGCAAACGGGTAATTTCTTTTAAAAAACATTCAAAACTCTCTCCTTTTACGGCTTTATGAAAAATATCCACGGCATAGTCCGTAGTGCCGCCTCCAGGCATACTCTGATAGCCAATAATACCCGGATAACGCAACGAACGCACATCAATGCCATAGCGTTTATGGTAGTAGCTGCACCAATTTTCACCAGCCACTTTACTCATTCCGTACACCGTTTCAGGCGTTCGGATGGTGTCTTGAGGCGTCATGATTCGAGGTGTATTAGAGCCAAAAACGGCAATGGTAGAAGGGAAAAATACTTTTTTGAGCTTGTGCGTGCGCGCTGCTTCCAATACATTGAATAGGCAATCCATGTTCACATCCCACGTTTTGAGGGGATTAATTTCACCTTTTGCGGAAAGAATGGCAGCCAGATGATAGATTTGAGTGATGCGGTACCGCTCAATGAGGTACGACATTTTAGTCGCATCGGTAGCGTCCAAAATTTCAAAAGGCAAATAATTATTGCCATCTATTGGCAAATGAATATCAGTGGCAATGACGTTTTCCTGACCGTAAGCGTTTCTCAAAGCTCTGGTCAATACTGAACCAATCTGGCCATTGGCTCCTATAACGAGGATTTTATCTTTATTTGGCATATTATAGTTTTATTTGGTGATTGAAGATGAAAGATTGAAGATTTAAGACGTAAGATTGAAGATTTGAAGATTTAAGATGTAAGATTGAAGATGTAAGATTTTACTCAAAAGTTCCTTAACCTATGTCTTAAATCTTATGTCTTACATCTTCAATCTTTCATCTTACATTCTTAAATCTTACATCTTATCTTTCATCTTAAATCTTACATTCTTAAATCATAAAAACGAGGTATTTCCTTTAAAAATTCATACCCCTCAGTATCGTAGTCCATTTTACAGCAAAATGTGGACAAACCATTGGTTGTTACTAAAAACGGAACTTTAAACTTCAAATTGTAGCGCGCTATTTGGTCAAAAACCAATTGGTCAATGGGTACATGAATGGACTTGCATTCTACCAATAAAAAAGGAGTAGCATTTTTATCAAATATCAAAATATCACACCTTTTTGATAAGCCGTTGATGGTCAAACCCATTTCTACCCGAATTTTACTGAGGGGGTAGTTTTTCTCTTGAACCAAGTATTGAACTACCAATTGACGAACAAGCTCTTCAGGCTGCAAGATGATATTTTTTTTTCTAATTGGGTCAAAAATTATAGTCTGATTGCCTTGTTGTTTAAGTCTAAGGTCTTTTTTATATGTGGTAAAGTCTATTTCAATGAGCATTGGCAATATTTTATGAGTTCATGCCATTTAAAACGTTAAAAATCGCTCAAAATGGCATAAAACGCTTTTTAACTACTTGCTTACTTTAAATGTACCGACGTCGTTCATGCGCTTATAAATGATACTTTTCACGATAAAAGAATCACGGCGCGCTACTATCATGGAGTCGTTTCTGATAACGATGGCTCCAGATTGAAATTGCTCTTTGCAGTATTTGCTCAAGCCTGTTTCATCCAATTTGATATTTATGGTATCACTGGCGCTTTGTAATTCATAGCAATAAACGCAAACGAGTTCAGTATAATCCCTCAAAAATTGAATGCCCCCATCGTAAGAAACACACATGCTTGCTCTGAGAGCATTGTAATTTTGTTCCGTTTTATGAGCCGTATCGCGGCTTGCCAATGAAGCAAATTTCCATTTGCCAGCTATATCTTGACGCATTTCTTTAAGATTGTGAGATGCTTTTTCATCCGTTGGCGGTGGGCAAGCGGGTTGACCGCCGCAAGTTTCAAATTTAGGGGTTTCTGTACAAGAAATACACGCGAAAACGATTGCTATTATTGAGCAATAGATATGGTTTGGTTTGAAAGACATCTGTTTGTTTTTTAAATGAAAATAAAGGAATTTTTAGATTTTCTAATGCTTTTTAACATAAAAAGTACGCTTCTATGTAAAGAACACATAGAAAATCGGATAAAAATAATCAAACTCGTATAATGAGAAAGCTTTTTATCGAAATTACTTTAAATAGAATTTTTTTGAGACTCATGCACGAAGTCCCAAGCCCGCCTTTCCGTCCACAGATACCCCTCAGTATCAGGCGCCATAAAACCCAAATGTCCGCCTCTAGCGGGTATTTCAAGGTATAAAAAGGGGTTTTTACGTGCTTCGTTGTATGGAAAGCATTCGGTAGCGAGGAATGTATCGTCCTTGGCATTAATCATCAAAGTAGGGACGGCAATATTTTTTAAGAGTGGTAAGCAACTGGCTTTTGACCAATAGTCATAGCAATCAATGAAGCCATTTATAGGACCCGTGTAAGCGGTATCAAACTCTCTGAAATTCCGAGCGGCAAGGGTTTTCTGAAGGTCAAACTTGCCATTGAAAAGCTCGTATTTCTTCTTGGCTTTGGGCTTTAAAGTCAAGAGAAATTGATTGAGATAGATGATGTTTTTGGGCTTTTCAAACTCAATACTGCAAGCTGCCAAATCGCACGGAACGGAATAAGCTAAAACGTGGGATACTTCCTTAGGCATCATTTTGCCTTTTTCACCAGCATATTTCAAGACAATATTGCCACCAATGCTGAATCCGATGACAATTATCTGTTTATATTGCTTCTTGAGCCGAATTTTTTCAATTACGAAGTCCAAATCAGCGGAATTGCCGCTGTGATAACCGTGTAAAAAACGATTGTCTTCACCGCTGCATCCGCGGAGATTCATCCCTACGGCATCCCAACCAAGGGTATCAGATTCGCTATCCTTTTTATTATTAAAAAAGTGCATCATGCCGCGCATATACGGCTTACGGGCATGACCTTCAAGCCCGTGCACACATATAAGCAGTTTATCCGATCCTACTTTCGACCAATCCAAATCTAAGAAATCACCGTCAGGGGTATTGATTCTTTCACGTTCGTATTTAAGATTAAAAAGCGGTCTTAAAAGGGCTGTATAAATGGTATTAAAATGCGTGTTTCGATACAGAAACGGTGGTTGATAATTTACATTCTCAATTAATGGCATTCCAAATAATGGTTAAAATTGTTAGTTCTAATGTTGTATTTGATTAAAATCAAGATAATTGACTAATTTGAAATAAAATTATATGTTAATCACGATATGTCAAAATTTTTATAAATGATTTTTTACGATACCCAAAACTAATCAAGGAATTTCAAGACATAAAAAAAGCCTTTCAAAGTTAATTGAAAGGCTTTTTTATGTTTATTTAACGTTAAAATTTAAGGACCCTAATTTTTATAAATTCTTGGGGAAGATGTAATTCCTGTAGTTCTTTTTTAATTTGAATGGCTTTACTATTGGCAGCTTGTTCGTTATTGAAAAGCAAATCATAATAGACACAGTAACCCGAAGTAGCGCTTTCAGTGCAACTCAATGAAATACAATTGGCAATTAAGCAATATCACGCGGATGAACAATGGATTGCGATAGGTCACGATGTTTTTAGCAATGGCACTGACTTGAACTTTGTAGAATTAAAAAATCAAT
>JANMYC010001475.1:0-3524 GCA_031381715.1 Saprospiraceae bacterium | reverse complement strand
CAGTTCAGCAACAAAAACATTGTCAAATTTCGTTAATTCAGTTTCCTTTTTTGGTTGACGCATCGTTGCAATTACGTTCCATCCTTTAACCGAAAACATTTTAGCGGTCGCCTTTCCTATTCCTGATGATGATCCGGTAATTAAAATTGTTTTATTCATACTGCATTTTAACAAAAATCAAAAATGGCGATTTTTTTAACAGAAGTCATTTTATTTAAAATTTAAAGTATGAAAAAAAATATAGAAGAAAGTCAAGTGATTAAAAAATACTGAGGGGTATGAGCCTAACTCAAGCAGACGATTTTTTTTGAGATAGCCGTGTTGTTTTTACGCTTCCACCAATTCCAAAGGCTGTGCAACTGGAAAGTCAATAGGAATTTGCGTGATGCCATGAAAATAATTAGAGATGATTTTGTCGCCAATGACGATGAGAATATCCAACAAATTGGCTTTGTCATAACCTGCCGTAAAAAGCGCATCAACTGCCGTGTGAGAAGGTTTGCCACGATTGACAGTGGTTTCTTTCACGAATTTTGCCAAAGCATCAAATTTTTCGTTGAATGAGGCTTTGCCACTGCGAATTTCGAGGATTTGGTCTTCTGTAAAACCATTCATTTTACCCAAAGCGGTGTGGGCTGATTGGCAATAAATACAGCCATTGACTTGACTTACCACCAAATTGATGATTTCACGCTCTTTGGCTTTGAGGCTGCTTTTGCGATTTTGCAGCGTTAAATAATCGCCCAAAGCGGTTTCGCTGTACGCAAATGTGGCGTAGAGATTAGGAACGAAACCCAAACCTTTTTGAAGGTTATCGAAAATAGCTTGATTGTTTGCAGATACGTTTGCGCGAGTTGGAACACTGAAAGTTGCCATGATGTATTGAAATTTAATTTTTAGAAAATAATTTTTTAAGCCTGTCTCAAATTGCTTTCGCTGTTTGATAGTGCAAAGGTGGGGGTGTAATGCCCTTCAAACATTACCCGTTTTGCCCGACTATTTACCAATTATTCCCTAAGTGTATTTTTTCTATAAAAATACTGAGGGGGTACTTTGACAACGCAAAGCACCCCCTCAGTATTTGGGCAATTGTTGAAGCTGTTTGTTTCAAATAAGACGCTTGTGGTTTGCTTTAAATTCACTCGGATTTTGCCCAACTGATTTTTTAAAAAAACGACTGAAATGGGCGGGTTCTTCAAAACCTAATTCGTAGGTAATTTCGTTGCTTGACTTGTCGGTGTAAATCAAAAGCCGGCGGGCTTCTAAGGCAATACGGTCGGCAATAATCTGTAAAGGGCTGGGTTGTTGGTGCAACGCAAAGAGATTAGACAGCGTTTTTGGTGATTTGTGCATCAAATTGGCATAGTCCTGAACTTGATGCAATTGCTTATAATTGTTTTCAACCAGCAAACTGTATTGCCTAATAATGTCTAAAACAGGTTGTGATGTGCCTTCATGCATATATTGCGCTTTACCCAAACGGGTCAATTTAATGATAAGGCGTTTGAGCAAAACCCGCAACATTTCGCCTTGAATGGTGTCTTTTTCTTTGAATTCTTCTTCAAAAATTTGTAAAAGCAAGTTGAGACTGTGTTGTTCTTTTTCTTCTAAACGCAATAACATAGAGCCATGCACGCCATAAAAAAGAAAACCCACACACGACACTTCTTGGTCATGGTCAACGATGCAATAAAACAAACGGTTATATTGCCACATCACGACATCTTGTGGTCGCTCAAATCGAAAGGACTGATTGACCATCAAAGTCATACAATAATTTGATGGAAAATTGATGGGTACTTCATCAATAAAAATGTTTTGGTCATCGCCTCTATTCCAAGCGATTGCCAAAAGAGGCTCAGAGCGTTCTTTAAAAAAATCGCGTTGCAAGTGCGATTCACGGACGCTCAATCTGAAAAGAGCTTTATCATTGTCTGTATATTCGTAGCGCATAATTATTTATCTTTTTTTCCCGATACGCAAAGGTAGGCTAAATATTTAGAAGGCGTTCCTAAAAAAGCATGACGCCAAGGCTTATGAGAATTGGGAAAAAATGTAAATGCTGCATTTTCAAGACTAAAAACGAGCGAAGTGAGGTGTCATTTCGCTTGTTTTAGTTGAAAAAAAGCCTCTTCTTGGTAAAAAAGCCTTTATTTGCATTAAATTAAGTACAGCATCAATCACCTACAATGGATATTCTTTTAAATGAAATAAAAGGTTGCAGAGCCTGTGAAAAACACCTTGAACACGGTGTCAATCCCGTTATGGCTGCCAGTCCGAACAGTAAAATCATCATCATCGGGCAAGTCCCTGGGCGCATCGTACATAATACAAGCGTTCCGTGGGACGATAAAAGTGGGGATAATTTACGCCAGTGGTTAGGCATTGATAAACCTACATTTTACAATACGGATTTAATCGCTTTGATACCGATGGGTTTTTGTTATCCAGGCACTGGCAAGGCGGGTGATTTGCCACCAAGACCAGAATGTGCACCCTTGTGGCACAATAAATTATTGGTTTTCATGCCGCATGTACAACTCATTTTATTGATAGGACAATATGCTCAAAATTACTATTTGGGTAATAAAGCAAAAGACACGTTGACAGATACGGTTCAAGATTTTCAGTCCTATTTACCGCAATATTTTCCTCTACCACATCCGTCTCCCAGAAATAATATTTGGCAAGCTAAAAACCCGTGGTTTGGAACGGATGTTTTACCTGAATTGAAAAAGCGGGTGCAAGCGATTTTTTAGGTTTTTGACTATAAAAAAGCCCTATTTTGATGTAAAAAACATCAAAATAGGGTAAAATATGGTGCGTCTCGCTCCATCAAGCCAAAGGCATGACTGAGAGAGTATTCATCTATATACTAATGCTTAATAATACCACCAACAGCACCCACAACCGTTGTGCCATTCGCGCCTGTTGTTGTGCCTACTGCACCACCCACAGTGACTGTATTGCCATTAGCCCCAGCAATTTGTGCCGCGCCATAATACGCTGTACCAGTACCACCATTAGGACCCATGCCAGATGTACTGCCATAGCCATAATTAACGGTGGCATTAGGTCCACAATAAGTACCAGTTGTGCCACCTTTTACAAGTTCTGGTTTTTTTAATTGGAATTCTGCAAAATCCGAGATTTTTTTTGTAGTTTTCATAATACGAAAAGATTAAAAAAGATTAAAAAAGATTAAAAAAATAAGGTTTAAAATAGTTTCTGACTGAAACTTGGTACAAAGAAAATCCCAAGCCTGTGCGTATGAAAAATATTTCAACCAACTGTTTTAACCTTTCAACCAATGGTATTAAATCCCAAATATTGTTTTTACAATCTCGTCTTTTCGCTCTCGGCTGATGGGTATTTTCAGTTTTTCAATCACCAATTGGTTGCCGTCGAGTGATTGTACGCGCTTTTTACCCCCCCCCTCAGTATTTTTTCAAAAATACGCTTTTGATTTAAGGATATCTTTTTTACAATTTTAGTTATTTAATGAGACAAAGGTAGGAGGGCAA
>JANMYC010000334.1:0-5108 GCA_031381715.1 Saprospiraceae bacterium | reverse complement strand
TCTCGCAAGAAGGAACATCTTGAAACAGCTGTAATGAAACTGAAGCATTATGGCGGAGTGAAAGCCTTCGTATTAGATATTCGTGAAACTGCTAACATTGGTCATTTAGCGGATATGATAGAAGCACAAAGCGGGAAGTTGGATATTTTAATCAATAATGCAGGTGGGCAATTCCCTTCTCCTGCCGAAAGTATTTCTGAAAATGGGTGGAAAGCAGTCATTAACACCAATTTAAACGGCACTTGGTTCGTGACGCAGGAAATGGCAAAACGCTTTTTTTTCCGCCAAGAGTCTGGCAGAATTGTCAATATCGTTTTAAATAATTATAAAGGTTTTCCTGGCATGAGTCACTCCGCCGCTGCCCGCGCAGGGGTGATGAATCTCGCTAAAACGTTGGCTATTGAATGGGTTAGTAGAGGAATAACTGTCAATTGTGTAGCACCCGGTATCATTCAATCTTCGGGTTTAGATAACTACCCCCCTCAGTTAGTAGAGAGTGTTTCAGCAAAAATACCCATGAAACGCTTCGGTACATGCCAAGAAGTGGCTGAATTAACCCTGTTTTTAGCAGCATCGCCTTATATAACCGGTGAAACGGTTTATATTGACGGGGGCAGCCGCCTATGGGGAGATATGTGGGAGATAAGCTGATTTCTTGAAATTTAAACATAAAACATATCTGAGAAAATGACAGAACATACCAACTATCTCAATCGTATTCCCATCGAAAGCATCAAATCTTTAGCGGAAGAAGACCGCCCAAGAGAAAAGATGCTCCTCAAAGGTAAAGCTGCTATGTCTGATGCAGAACTTATTGCTATATTGATTGGCTCAGGCACTGTGGATGAAAATGCTATCACACTGGCTCAGCGCATACTCGATTCTGTTGATAAAAATCTATCAGAATTGGGGCGACGCACTATCAAGGATTTAATGAAATTTAAAGGTATTGGTGAAGCCAAAGCACTTACCATAGCCTCCGCTTTAGAGTTGGGTCGAAGGCGACAATTCAGCGATGTCATGCAAAAAAGCAGCGTAACCTGTAGTCGAGATGTGTACGATGCTATGCTTCCACTACTAATTGACCTTCCCTATGAGGAGTTTTGGATAATATTACTCAATAGAGCCAATCATATTGTTGGTAAAACGCGCATCAGCATAGGCGGTGTAACGGGAACTGTGGTGGATTCAAAAATGGTTTTTAAGCCCGCTTTAGAAGCTTTGGCTACTTCCATTATACTGGTACACAATCACCCATCGGGTAATTTAAAGCCCAGTGAAGCCGATATTGACTTAACAAAAAAATTAAAAGAAGCTGGCAAATACCTCGATATAGCGGTTTTGGATCATGTAATAATTGCGAATAGTGGCTTTTATAGTTTTGGCGATGAAAGTTTGATGTAAGTACCCCCTCAGTATTTTATTAAAAAAACAGTGTTTTTTAAGCTAAAAGGTCAAATTCATTGAAATATTTAAAAAATCTGGAATAGATTTTACATTCCAATAAAATGAAGTAGCTTTTTTAAAAAAAAGCACCTTAACTTTGCACCGTTATTTTAATTAATTATTGAACATTTAAAATTATTCGTTTTGCAACAAAATAACCTTGAGCTTAAAAAAGCTTTTAACGAAAAAGGAGAATCTATTAGCCCGATACTACCAACGGGTATGAAAAATTATCTGATTGATATAGATGGTACTATTTGCGACGATGTTCCGAACGAGGAGCCTGAGCGGATGTCAACGGTACTTCCTTATCCAGATGCTTTAAAAATATTGAATAAATGGTACGATGAAGGTCATGTCATTTTCTTCTTTACCTCTCGCACTGAGGAACACCGCACAATTACAGAAGGATGGTTACACAAGCATGGTTTCAAATATCATGGTATTTTGTTTGGTAAGCCTCGTGGCGGCAATTATCATTGGATTGATAACCACATCGTAAAAGCGACGAGATTCCGTGGTAAATTCACCGATCTTGTTGTAAAAACTCATGAAATCGAGGTTTTCCACGACTAATAGGGGGTATTTTGCCTAAATAATGAAAAAGCCAGTGAGATTCTATTTTGAATTTTACTGGCTTTCCTATTTTAAAATGCCAATTTTACACTTTTCTTTTAAATAAATCTTTCAACGCTTCTACAGCTTCAGGAAATTGAAAAACAAATCCCTCCTTAATAATTTTTTGCCCTGATACCTTTGTACTGGTCAAAACAACATCTGCCATTTCACCCATTGCCAACCTTAAAGCAAATGTAGGGGTAGGCAAAAGGAGATATCCACCACCTTTAGCCTCTGAAATTGCTTCAGTAAAGGCATAATTACTGAGGGGATTAGGCGATACTGCATTATAAACCCCTTTCGATTTTTCATTTTCAATAGCCCATATGAATATATTGCAGAGGTCATCTATGTGTATCCATGAATACCACTGGTCACCACTACCGAAATACACGCCCGTCCGAAACATGAAAGGTATAAGCATTTTCTCCAAAGCTCCCCCCTCAGTACTAAGTACAATCCCGATGCGAATAGCAACCGTTCTAATACCTGTGGCACTCACTTCTTCAATTGCTTTCTCCCAAGCACCAGTACTTTGTCCGAGAAAACCTTTTCCATTAGGTGATTTTTCAGTTACGAGTTCTTCGCCTCTTTCACCGTAAAAACCAATCGCCGAAGCAGATAAATATGCTTTAACGTGATGAGCCGTTTCGGAAAGATATTTTTTCAATAAAAGGGTAGACTGCGTTCTGCTTTCAATGATATCTTTTTTACGGTCTGCTGTCCATCGTTTGTCAGCAATACCAGAACCTGCCAGATTAATAATGTAATCAGCCTTTAAAAAAGCTTCTTCGTCAACTACCCCTTTTTGAATATCCCAAGCATAGGCAGGGAATTCAGCATCTTTATTTTGCCGCCGACTAAGGTGCATTACATTATATCCTTTACTTTTCAACATTCGGCTCAAATGAATGCCTACTAACCCCGTTCCGCCCGCTATCAAAATATTTTTCATAAAATTTTCATTTTTAATTAAACAGTCTGTCCCTAAAAAGGTTTTTTTGCGTCATATATAGACTAAAATAATATTATTACCCTTTTTTAAAAACTCTTCATCCAATTGTTAATCATTTATATTCATGAAGTTCACATTTATTATAATCCTCACGCTTTTAGTTTCTTTTACATCTTGCCAAAACGATTCAAAAAAAAATGAGGTGTTAAAATCCTCTGTCAGCATAGATAGTACGACTAATCAACCATTCGTTTTAACAAAATCTGATATTTTCGTTGATGCTGCCATCGAAACCTGCGATTGTATGCAACCAATGATTGATAAAGTAAAAAGAATCGAATTTTTAGAAAAAGAGTACAAGAGAGATGCCGCTGAAAAAGAAGAAGAAGAATTATCTGAAATTAAAGTAGAAGTTGAATTATGCAGCAATGAAATTCGCAAGAAATATGGCTCGATGTCCACCCCGAACCAGCAAAAATTAATGCTTCAAGCACTAAAAGAGTATTGTCCTGATTCTTATGAAGTGCTCAATAAAGGTGTTTCAACTAATGATAATTGATAATAAAATAGGTATCGAATACTATTAGCATTCGATACCTATAATTCGGGCTTAATATTTCACCAATTTTTCAATCGCTAAACGCAATCTATTTTCAGGTAAAAAGATTTTTTCAATAGATTGGGCAAAAGGAATGGGGGTATCTAAACTGGCTACTCGCAACACAGGGGCATCCAAATTTTCAAAAAGATGTTCAGAAATCCATGCGGATATTTCACCGCCCAAACCACCAAATAATGTATCCTCATGAAGTACAATAACTCTATTTGTCTTTTTTACCGATTGAGAAATAATATCGTAATCAAGGGGTTGTAAAGTTCTCAAATCCACTATTTCACCATCTATTTCCATCTCATCCAGTGCTTTTAGTGCCCAATGAACCCCCATACCATAGGTCACAATGGATATTTTAGGATTATGAGTTGAATTTGTGGGATACAAAATCACTCCTTTCCCTATTTCAACTGTGTAATAATCATCTGGAATTTTATCCACAACTGAGCGGTACATCGCTTTATGTTCAAAAAACATAACTGGATTCGGGTCGTCGAAAGATGCTAAGAGAAGCCCCTTCGCATCATAAGGATTAGATGGATACACTACTTTCAAGCCCGGCGTATGCGTAAACCAAGCTTCATTGCTTTGTGAATGGAAGGGCCCAGCTCCCATACCTCCACCTGTAGGCATACGAATAACAACGTCTGCATTTTGCCCCCAACGATAATATAATTTGGCTAAATTATTCACAATTTGATTGAATCCACAACTGACAAAATCAGCGAACTGCATCTCTACCATCGCTTTCATCCCGGCTAAACTCAATCCCAATCCACAGCCAATAATAGCACTTTCACACAAGGGTGTATTGCGCACTCTCTCTTTACCAAATGTTGAAACAAACCCCTCAGTAATTTTGAAAACACCACCATATTCCGCAATATCTTGACCCATCAAAACGAGATTTTCATGCTTTTGCATTGCCAAACGCAAACCATCTGAAATAGCATCTATGAATCTTTTTTCCGTTTTTACTGATTTTTCTTCAGCTTTCATAGGCAAATATGGAGCATACACATCGTTTACTTCATTTTCAACGGTAGATTCAATGATGGCTTCATCAAATACTGCATCCGCAGCTTTATTGATTTCTTCTTTAAAACTATGCTTCAGCGCTTCGGCTACCCCCTCAGTAATAATGCCGTTTTCCATTAAAAAATGCTCGAAAGTATCTATGGGGTCTTTAATTTTCCACGCCTTTTGCAAATCACCCGGCACATATTTCGTTCCCGAAGCTTCCTCATGCCCTCTTACTCTAAATGTTTTCATTTCAACCAAAACAGGTTGAGGGTTTTCACGCATTTCAGCAGCCAATTCTGAGATAGTTTTATAGACCTCTAAAATATTATTACCATCACACACAACACCCTTCATGCCATAACCAATTGCCCTATCCACCAAATCTTTACAAGCATATTGCTCATTAGTGGGCGTTGAAAGACCGTATTGATTGTTTTCTATGATAAAAATGAC
>JANMYC010001462.1:0-6016 GCA_031381715.1 Saprospiraceae bacterium | reverse complement strand
TGGGTGCAACTAAAATTTGTAGAAAAATACTTGAAAGCACAACTACGTGTATGTTACCACGAATTTTACGAATTTACGAATTTAACCAATCTACGTGTTGACAACAATTTTATCGAATTTTACTAATAAATTGCCCTTAAGGGCAATTTTAGTGACATTTATCTGCCGACAGGCAGGTTTGACATAATTTTTGTCAACACATAGATTGGTTAAATTCGTAAATTCGTAAAATTCGTGGTAACATACACGTAGTTGTGGCACAAATAAAAGCCTCAAAATATTATGTACTATTTTTAAATAGTTTTCTACAAATCTTGGTTACACCCTTATTATATGTGAATTAGCAATAATATTTAAAAAAGCCGTAGGCTCTTTTATCATCGCGCAATATCAATTGATAAAACCAAAGCCCAAAAGATGCCTTTATAACCTTGGTGCTTTCGGCTTATTCGGTGCATCAAACGTATTCGCTCCTTTAACTTTGACTTTTCTTTTAAAAACCTTATCTACAACCGTGATATACATCGTATCAAAATCTTTTCCGCCAAAACAGAGATTGGAGACTTGACCTTTGGTTTTAGGCACCGGTAGAATAGCGTTTACCCGTCCTAATTGGTCAAGCACTTGAATGCCCGTCAGTGAAGTGACATAAATGCGCCCATCTCTATCGCATTTTAAACCATCCGACCATGCATTTTCATCCGTATCACGCACGTTTAGCCAGCCATAACGCTGTTTATTCGCCAATTTGCCATCGGCTTGAATTTGAAAAACCCAGACCCAATGTGAGGTGGATTCTGTCACGTACAACTGCGTTTGGTCGGGTGAAAGGCATAAGCCGTTGGCAAATTTGATGCCTTCATCTACCACAAGTCTTTCGCCGTTGGGTTTTAAAAGGTAGATTTTACTGGGTTTTTCTCTACCATCGGGTTGCGTGAGGTAAATATTGCCATTTTTAGCTATTAAAATATCGTTCCCGCCGAGACTATCGGCTAAAACGGTTACTTTCATCTCCTTATCGTAACTAAGCACTTGTTTGGTGGTACAACCCCAACCGCTCAATATAGTTATCATTCTGCCATCGGTAGAAAAGCTCGTTCCGCTGGCACATTTTGAGTCATCGAGTAACAAATTCACTTTGCTATCTAAACCCACTTTATAGGTTTTTCCTTTTGGAATATCTTGAAAAAAGACCTCTCCTGCTTGGTTGGCAATGACCCCCTCAGTAAAAGTGTGTCCTTCACTGACCAATTCCCAATCCGTGTTTTCTATTAAAATATCATTTAAAAAGGGGTTTTTAGTCGTGCCTTTTTTAACGGGATTGGGATAATCTTTCCACAACCAGCGCATTGCTTCGGGGAAAATGGCGGTGCCATGTTGCCCATTGTGCGCGCCTTCACCCCAAATGTGGTTCACTTCATATCCCGAAAATTGCAAGGCTCTTTCCATGGTTTCATTGGCTTTCCACCAATCACCTGCGTAAATATTGAGGTCATTTGTGCCATCTTGTAGAAAAATGCGCAAAGGTTTAGGCTCATATTTGCGAATCAGAGACGGGTATCTATCCGCACCGCGCAAACTGACATACGTACCAATGGCACTAAAAACCCTTGAAAAAGCATCGGGTCGCTCCCAAGCGGCGGTAAAAGCGCAGACCGCTCCGCTGCTTGAGCCTCCAATGGCTCTATCGTCGCCATTTTTAGATAAAATGATGGGTCTTCCATCAGTCGTTTTCTTTTTTTCAACTTCGGGTAAAATTTCATCCAATAAAAAACGCACATAATTATCGCCCAAACCATCGTATTCAAAACTACGGTTAAATCTATCCAAAGCCGATGCCGTATCGCTCGCCCGCACCCGCCCAGGTGTGATGAAAACGCCAATGGTAATCGGCATTTCTTTTTTATGAATCAAATTGTCAAAAACGGTGGGCGCTTTCCACTGAATGCCGTCTTGATTGACATACACGCAAGCGGGTTTATCGCCTTTATACTGAGGGGGTACATACACCGACACCTCGCGCCAAGTACCGGGAAAAATTTTAGAGTTTTCAAAAGTGAATTTTAATATTTCACCTTTTGGAACACCTTTTTGCTCAATGGAGGCGGAATCAATGGCATATTTTTCTGTTGGATTTTGAGAAAAGCCTACTGAATAAATACATATAAGAATTGCTAATAGCCTATTTTTCATCATAAAATTTTTTCTTTTGATAAGTATGGGTGTAACAGAAAATATAAGTTTCTTTTTGCAACACATAGGCACATAGGACACATAGAGATTGATTTTCAATCAATTATGTAAAACTATGTGTCCTATGTGTCCTATCTGTTTTAAAAAACCTAATATTTTATCATCACCTTCTTTCCGTTATTAGTCATTGATTTAAAGATGGCTTCAATGATAATCATATCTTTTAAGCCCTCTTCTCCATCTGCGGGGACGATAGGTTGTTTGCCTTCAAATAAAATAGCCGCCATTTCATCCAATTGTACGGTTTGATGGGTGACGTGCGGATGGGTTAATTCGCCCTTATGCGTCCGCCCTTTTATGGGGCCATATCCCGTAGACGGCTGCATTTCAGCGAAGCCTTTTTCACCATTCAGATAAAATTTATCCAGACCATTCATGCTGTAAGTGGATAAACAGGAAGCCGTTGCGCCACTTGGGAAGCCAAATTGGAAGGTAATGGTCTCGTCAACACCTTCTTTGAATTTCACTTTATCAACCTTGGTTTCTTGCGCGGTTACCCATATTGGGTCTTCACCCACCATATAGCGTGAGCCATTAACAGCATAAATGCCAATATCCATCATCGAGCCACCGCCCGCAAGTTTTTTGTTTAATCGCCATTGAGTCGGGTCGCCAATTCGGAAACCACATAATCCTTGAAAAAATAGGATTTTACCCAATTCTCCCTCTTTTCTCATGCGGATGATTTCCAAAGTTTTAGGTTCAAAATGCATGCGGTAGCCAATCAATAATTTCACATTTGCCGCTTTACAGGCGGCAATCATTTCCCTGCCTTCTTTGGCGCTGATTGCCATTGGTTTTTCACAAATGACGTGCTTTCCTGCTTTCGCCACCCGCAAAGTTTGGGGATGGTGCAAGGCGTTGGGCGTTGTGATATAGACCGCATCAATGTTGGCGTTGTTTTTCACATTGTCCATCGTCTCGTAGGAGTAGCAATTGTCCTTTGAAATGCCATATTTGGTTTGCCACTCTTCCAATTTGGAAGGCGTTCCCGAAATGGCGCCCACCAATTGTACATTTTTACACTCTTTTATGGCATCGGCACATCGGCGAGCATAACTGCCCAATCCACAAAAAGCAATGCGGAGTTGTTTGCCATCAGCAGAAAGGGCTTTTAATTCATTTAAATCGCTTATCAAGGGTAAAACCACTGCGGAAGCGGTCATTTTTTTAAGAAAGTCGCGGCGTGTTGTCATATTTTAATGCTTGTTTTTGTTAAAAATTTGAGTTTGTCGAATGAGTCCAGAGGACTCACACATTTATAGAAAATAGCAATATCTACGGTGGCGAGTCCAGCGGTTATACACATGCGAGTCCGCTGGACTCCTTTTATATCAACAAATTTTTCTGTCAAAATACTGAGGGGGTACACCCAGCTCTATTTTTTATGGTTTATGAAATAATGCCAAACTGCTTTCGTAATGTTGGCAATAATTCTATCATTCACTTCCTCCTTTTCGGTGGACATAGAAACAAAAATGCTGATGGCAAAATGGTTGCCATTGGGTAATGTGACAATGCCAATATCATTGGTGACAGCAGTCAAACCTTGTTTTTTAAATTATCAAATAGTGATTCGCTGACACATTTGCTCCATCACCCAATTTGTCCTTGCACCCGAAACGCCAGTGCGGATACACGTGCCTTTACCCTGCAAATCATCGACAATAGTTTGGATTAAAGGCTGTTGAATGTGTTTGGGCATATCAAACTTTAGTATTTTCTTTCTTTGACCGTTAATTTTTAATTCAATATGAAAATTACTGAAAAAGGTAAAAGATAGCTGACCTTTGCTACCATAAATAGTGGTTAACTCAACTTCACTATTGGGGGCAGCATTAAAACACCAAGTCCCTTGACCCATAATGCCATTTTCAAAACAAAAATTCCCTACCACAATATCTTCGGCAGGATATTTCCCTGCTTGATTGGTAGCAAAACCTTGGGCGGATTTTATTTCACCAAATAAATAATCCATAATATCCAATTGGTGGGAGGCTAAATCATAGAAATAACCACCGCCCGCCACTTCAGGATTGATGCGCCAATTATTTTTATTACCACTTGCGCTGATAGTATCGGGTTGCGGCGGTTTGCGAATGGTAATATCCACCAAGCGTATATCGCCAATCACCCCCTCAGTAATTAAGCGTTTTACCGTTTTATAAATCTCCAATTCACGCCTGTAATAAGCTACATAAAGCGGAACTTCGGCTTTTTCACACGCTTCTACCATATTTAAGCACTCTTGATGTGTGCGTGCCATGGGTTTTTCAACGTAAACAGGTTTTCCTGCGGCGGCCACTTTAAGCGCATAAAAGGCATGCGAATCGGGTGGTGTAGCGATATAAATGGCATTCACATCGGGGTCGTTGATGAGGGCGTCGGCATCGTCATACCATTTTGGAACGCCGTGCCTTTTGGCAAAATCAGCTGCTTTTTCTGCATTTCTTCGCATCACAGCCACCAGTTTTGAACCTGAAATCAAGTTCATCGCAGGTGCGCTTTTTACTTCGCAGACATCACCCACGCCGATAATACCCCAACCTACCTGTTCGGTAGGCAGGTTGACACCGTTTTTAAATACATTTTTATCCATTAATAACTTTCATAAGGGAATTCTACTTCTTTTATTTAAAAGATAGCATAAATCCAAGATTTTTTAGGCAGTTTCCATTATTTCGGCACATAAATATCTTTATAATCCAAACCAGCCCCTTTGATGGCATCAAATACATAAGTTGATTTTTCAAATTGAGCAACGGGCGCTAAACCCGAAAAAGTGAATTTCAAACCTTTCGATTTTGCCAATTTGAGCACTTCTACTGAAGGGGTCTTCATTTCATTGTCAATTTCAATAGCAACATTGTTTTGCTTCGCAACATCCAAAAGTGCAGCCGCATCTTTGGTGCTCAATGCCTTGCCTTTGTGCGCCCACACGTTGATTTTACCCGACGACAGTAGGGTTTGAGCCGTTTTAATATCACTACTTTCACCTAAAATGTAATCGGCAATGGTCGTCGTAGGCAGTTCTTTCAAGTTTTTTGAAGTCACTTTTATACCTTTTAAAAGCGGGAAGCCTTGGGCAGCACTGAGCATTGCGGCATCGCTTGGGCTTTTCACAAAAGCCATATTGACACCCGTTTCATAGACATATTTAGCGAGTTCTTCGGGAGACATGTCGGAATGAGGATTGACATCAACGAAAGCGAATTGGCGACCTGACCATACTTTTAAGCTATCGAACCACACGCCAAAAGTGGGTGCTGTTACGTTGCTTTTAGCGTCATCAGGTAAGCGGCGCACTCTAAAACTTTTATATTGCATTTTACTTAAAACGTCGTGCCCTTGAAGCGAAAATGTGCCCGTACCCAAGCGACGACCACCCGATTGTGTCGTTTCTGGTTGGACATAATCCACCGTTTTCATGCCGTTGAGCCATATTTGCACGCGGTTACTTTCAACTTTTGCTCGGATATTGACCCAAACGCTGTCTTTTGCAAAGGCTTTATAGAGGTTGCGAACGCCGTATAAACTGGCTTCTTTTTTATACTCAATATAATCACCTTCGCCAATATGTGTATTATTCACTTGAATTTCAAAACCACCTGGCCAGCCAATTTCTTGATACTTTGTGTGAAAATTAATACCTGAATTGGCTAATTTGAAGGTTTTGACCCACACCTCAATCGTATTTCGGAGAGTGTGTTCAGTATTGGTAATGGCCGCATGGGTCAACGTGCTAATTTTGAGGAAGAATTTT
>JANMYC010001446.1:0-1881 GCA_031381715.1 Saprospiraceae bacterium | reverse complement strand
TTTAAAATATCTTCCGACTGGTTATTTTATTTTAAAAATTTCATCGCTCAAAACATTGATTATCACATAATTATGAAATTGGCGGTGTTTTGACAATTTTCGTACCGCTCAGTAATGATCTTTTCTATAAAAAAGGGCTCTTAAAAATCCTTCTTATCAGAAATAATAAGCGTTGAAGGGATGTGAGAGAGCCACAAGCTTTTAGAATCTACCAATTTTTTCCAACTTTCTAAGCTGATAAGCATCAAATCTTGTTCTTGGAGAAACGATTTTTCTAGATTTGTTTCACTCTGTACGGCGATGTGATTCGGTGCATTTTGCTCAATAGCTCGGATGCGTTCTTTCATTTCAGCATTGTTTTTAAGCTGCCCAATTGCGTCGATGATGATGATTTGAACACCTGAATTATAAATCAGCTTTTGGGCATATTGAATCAAGAATGCATCACGAACATCAAATATTGGGATAAATAATCGCTCAATTTCAGTCAGGTTTTTATTAATTAAAATGCCCACGGGTACTTGTGATTTAGATAAAATCAATCGAGTGCGCTCGTCAAAAGGCGAATCCGTGAAAAGTTTTTCTCTGCCTGTAACCGTGTTGAGTAATTTTTCTGGGTTGATAATACGAGTCGTAAAGCCCAGTATTTTACCTAAAAGACTGCCTTCAAAAATGGATTGCCCCAAGCCAATTAAAAGCAAATCATAGTCACCTTTGTTGGCAACATCCGCAATGTCCGTTTCAAGATCATTAGAGGCTTTGAATAAAGTGGTGATTTTTTTACTCAATCGTTCCGACTCTTCGATGACAGGCGTAAAACTTTCTCTTTCGTATTCTTCGATATTGTAGTGATGTAGTTCGTTGGAAGGGGTGAGATGCATGACGGTTAGAGCCGCATTTCCGTTGAGCTTTTGAATCATACTATTGGCTAGTCGAAGCAATATTCGCCCAGTTTCGGGATTACCAAACGAAATCAAAATCTTGTATTTTGCCAAATCTCGAATTTCTTGTGGAATATTAGCCGGTTTTGATTTAAAAAACCAATTGATAATGTCCAAAGCAGGTCCCGTCATAAAAGTGGTCAATAAAGCCATAATGACCATCATAGCGAATATTTTAGGCGTTAAAACACCTAAATCGTAGCCAATATTCAGCACCACCAATTCCATCAAACCACGTGTATTCATCAATGCACCGATGGTAAGGCTATCTTGCCAATTTTGACCAACAAATTTTGCTGCCAAAGCACTGCCTAAAAATTTACCAACCACAGCCACCAAAATGATTAAACCCGTGATTTGCCATAAATAAACATCGTTGAGCAAGCCAATTTCAGTTCTAAGTCCTGTAAAAACGAAAAACAGAGGGAGCAATAAAACCAGTGCAATATCTTCAATTTTTTCAATAAAAATATTCCTAAACTTGGTGTTGTCGGGCATAATAACACCCGCCATAAAAGCACCAAAAAGAGCATGAATACCTATAATTTCGGTTAAATAAGATGAAATCAATAGCACTAAAAAGAAAATAGCGACGATGGGTTTGCCTAAATTTTCACGAGAAGTGTGCAAATCGCCCACCCGTTTCAAGAAAGGTCGAATGACAACGAGCATCACAAAAACATAGGCAATCGCCAACGCAATTACATACAACGAACTCACCAATGAACCCGCTTTTACAATAGCAATAACGGCGGCCAAAATGCACCACGCCGTAATATCATCCGCAGCAGCGCAGGTTATTACCAATGCGCCTAATCGGGTTTTATGGATATTTCGCTCTTGAATAATGCGAGCCAAAACAGGAAAAGCCGTTATGCTCATCGCAATCCCCATGAACAATCCAAATGAAGTGAATTGGATTCCTTGCGGCGCAAAACCA
>JANMYC010001416.1:0-2234 GCA_031381715.1 Saprospiraceae bacterium | reverse complement strand
GGGTTTGGCTTTGGCGTAATTAGCACCGGGTTCATTGGTTGCCCAATTGGCTATTTACATGGGCTATGTGCATCACAAAATTTTGGGTGCAACGGTTGTTGGTTTAGCCTTTGTTTTACCATCCTTTTTAATGGTTTTGGGCTTGGGTGTAGCGTATCAATACTATGGTGGATTGCCGTGGATGCAAGCCGTTTTTTACGGTATCAGTGCGGCAGTAATTGGGATAATAGGCTTCAGTTCTTACAAATTAGCCAATAAATCTTTAGGCTCAGATAAGTGGTTATGGGGTTTATTTGCATTGTCATTTTTCATAACTGTGGCAACACAGTCTGAAAGTGTTTGGCTGTTTTTGGGTGCAGGTGTTTTATACTGGTTGGTGAAAGCACCCCCTCAGTATTTGAGGGTCTCTAATGCAATTACCGTTTTCATTCTTTGGAAATATAAAAAAGTGCAAGAACCTTATATTAGGCGTAAAACAAAAAATAATGTACCCAACTTAGTCATTCTATTTCCTTTACTCTGCCCTAAATTTTCTTTAAATAATCTATTATTTCTCAAAAAATTTATCTTGATTAAAGAAAATATAATAACCAATTTGGGTACATTATTTTTTGTTTTACGCCTTATTATTGCAGCGGCTATTATTGGCTTGCTTTTAAAAACGTTTATGTAAAATAATTTTGCAGAATTTATGAAAAGACTTTTTCTCTTTAGTTTTTTACTCATTGTGTTCAATACCCAATATTTAAATGCTCAAAAAACAGTTCTTGACGAGGAGCAAATGTGGTTCGGCGTTTTAAACCAAACGCGATTGACCAATAAATGGGGGACATGGACGGATATTCATTTGAGGTTTAAAAATGATTTTGTGAAAGACAAATCCACCTTGATTTTACCTCGATTGGGCTTGACCTATTATGTGAACGATGATGTGAAACTAACGGCTGGATATGCTTATATCAATAATTATCCCGATGGTGCGCGGCTGATTACACAGCCTGAGCACCGCCCTTGGCAACAAATTCAGTGGCACACGAAATATCCTAAAATTAGGCTGATGCAATGGTTGCGTTTGGAGGAACGCTACCGCCGGAAAATTCAGAATAATAATACCTTGATTGACGGCTATAATTTCAATTATCGCATTCGCTACAACTTCCTGTTCACGACCCCCCTCAGTAAAAAAGGCTTTGGGCCTCAAAGTTGGCAGTTTGTCTTGAACGATGAGATTCATATCAACCCGTCAAAGAATATTGTCTATAATATTTTTGACCAAAACCGCTTTTTTATTGGCTTATCCTATCAAATAACTAAAATGTCGAACGTGCAGCTCGGCTATATGAATTTATTTCAGCAATTGCCAGTGGGTAATCAGTTTAAAAATATTCACGCGGCTCGCATATTTTATTTCCATAATCTCGATTTTAGAAAGCCTCAAGAGGGGAAATAGTACCCTTTTGCCCGATGCTAAAAATACTGCCAAAAGAGTATTTTAAAAAGATTTTATTTAAATCCTACTATTTATATAGAATTGATATACTTTTGCACTGTTTTTGTTTACATCCAGTTGTAAAAGATAAAACCCATACTTTTTAATATAATATAAGCGATATTTTAGCGAGTTTTGTATTTAAATAAAAAGTATTGCTTATGAAATTAAAAGGGTGTTTTGTAGTATTTTTTATACTGTTTTTTATAGGTAAAACATACACACAAGTAACACATCAGCAAGCGTATTGGACGAGGCTATATGTGAGGGTTAAACTCGATGAAAAATGGTCATGGCAAATAGAAGCTGATAATCGGCGATTTTTTGGTGAAAATCAACAGTTGCAATTTATAGCTCATACGCATGTGCATCGAAAACTGGGTAAAAATACTGAGGGGTCATTGGGGTTTACATTTTCAGAGGTTTGGCAAGGCAATTTGCCGGTGCCTGAGTTTAGGCCTTTTCAAGAATTTTATATTTTTCAACCATTAAATAGCCTTTTGCGCTTGTCGCACCGTATAAGAACTGAGCAAAGGTGGTTTCGCAACTACAAAAATGAGGCGCTTACTGAGGGGTATAATTTTAAATTCCGTTTTCGCTATATGCTTCGCTTGGATTATAAATTGGGTAAAAAATGGGTTTTAAGAGCCAATGATGAATTGATGTATCACCACGATGATTTTGATCAAAACCGCATTTATGGTAGCTTGGAATATAAATTTAATAAAGGTTTATCGCTTGAAAT
>JANMYC010001401.1:0-2868 GCA_031381715.1 Saprospiraceae bacterium | reverse complement strand
TTACACAGATTCTTTCGCTGCGCTCAGAATGACAAGCGCAGTTTTGATAAAATAATAAAAAACAGGTATTTTATATCGTGATTAACTAAAAATACTGAGGGGTTACTTTTCAAAATCCAGCGATAATTTTAAAGAGCCACCTAAGCCTTTTTGAATGATGCGCATAAGAGTTGACAGGCGAATATCAGACGCATTATTTTCAATTCTAGAAATATACGACTTGGACGTACCGCTTCTTTGAGCCAATTCCTCCTGCGTCATATTCCTTTTTTTACGCGCTTCTTCTATTAAAACGCCAATTTTAAAAGCCTCGTAAGACTCTTCATAAGCCTCCCGCTCTGGTGTTCCTTTGATACCATACTTATTGTCTAATAACTGCTCGAATGTTGTGATGTTATTTTTCATTGAAATATTCTTCCATTATTTTTAAAGCCAAATCAATCTCTTGTTTAGGTGTTTTTTGAGTTTTTTTCTGAAACCCATTGCCTAAAACCACAATATTTCCTTTATCAAAAAAGGAAAAAATTCTAAAAATATTACTCCCTACTTGAACCCTTACTTCATACAAACCTTTTGTTCCTTCAATATGTTTGAAATACTTTTCAGGAATCCTATCTAAGTCTTTTAATAATCCTAAAGTCCATTCTATTTTAACTTGGACTTCATTGGTTTGGTTTCCATAAAAATCAAAAAAATAGCGTTTGTAGATTCTGATTTCTCTCATAATATAGACACAAAGTTAACTGATTAGATAACAAATTTAAAATAAATTATTCACATTTGCTACTGATATTAAAATACTTATACTTAAAATGTTGATAAATGTCAATTTTAACTAAAAATACTGAGGGGTCTCCCCGCCAAAAAAAAACCAATTTTTGATACCCCTTTTAAGGCTATATTTAAAAGTAATTGAATTATCTTTGCCCACAGATTTTAAAAATTAAATTTCACTTAAATAAATTTTATGAAATTTTTTGAACCACTTTCGCAAGAGGAACTCGTTCACCTCGAAGATGCTATCCCCCAAATCGCTGTTTTGATTGCTGGTGCGGATGGAAAAATTGATGAAGAAGAAAAAGCGTGGGCTGATAAATTAACGGAAATCAGAACATATGCAGGCGATAAGGTTTTGCACGATTTCTATCACGAAATTCACGTGAATTTTCCCATAAAATTCAACGAATTAATTAAAAATTTGCCGTCTGATACAGCCGAAAGACAGCAAGTTTTATCGGATAATTTAGCTCAGCTTAATGCGGTATTAGCCAAATTAGACGCTCGTGTGGCGTATCATTTGTATTCGAGTTATATCTCTTTTGCAAAAAGTATTGCTGAAGCGGCGGGTGGTTTCTTAAGATTTGGCGCCGTGAGTAAAGCCGAAAAAGAATGGATAGGTTTACCAATGATTGCGCCAATTGCAGAACCTCAACAAGAGGAATCTGAAGGAGAACAAGCATAATAATCAGGCGTAGAGAAATAATCGCTGCTATTGTCGGACTGTAAAATGCGAAAAATGCGGAGCATAGCGGAGTATTTTTCACATTTTATAGAGCCGACTTAAAAAGATAGCAGCGTTTATTTTAGCCCAACTACTAATAGTGCTTTTTTATTAAAAAATTATTATACACAACCATATTATTATCAAATGAGGAGAATCACTTTGCGTCAGGCACTTAGAGAAGCATTGCAAGAAGAAATGCGTCTTGATGATAATGTATGCCTTTTAGGAGAAGAAGTTGCTGAATATAATGGTGCTTATAAAGTGAGTGAAGGCTTGCTGGATGAGTTCGGTGCGCGCCGTGTTATCGATACGCCCATTGCTGAATTAGGTTTCACGGCTATCGGCGTAGGTGCTGCGATGAATGGTTTGCGCCCAGTGGTGGAGTTTATGACCTGGAATTTCGCTATTTTAGCTTTTGACCAAATTGTGAACAACGCGGCTAAAACGATGTCGCAATCAGCAGGGGAGTTCCTTTGCCCGATTGTATTCCGTGGGCCATCCGGTTCGGCGGGTCAATTGGCTCAACAGCACTCTCAGACATTCGAAAGTTGGATGGGTAATGTGCCAGGATTGAAGGTAATTTCTATCGTTGATCCTTATGATGCTAAAGGTTTGTTGAAATCGGCTATCCGTGACAATGACCCTGTGTGCGTTATGGAGTCCGAAATTATGTACAATTACCCTAATCCTAAAGGGACTTTGGGTAAAGATAAATTCGGAAACGACCGTCCATTACCTTACGAATCATTCGGTTTAGTTCCTGAAAATGAGGAATATACAGTTCCAATCGGTAAAGCAATTGTTCGCCGGGCGGGTACAGATGTGACCATCGTGACGTACAATAAAATGGTGATTGAAGCTTGTTATGCCGCTATGGAATTAGAAAAAGAAGGCATCTCTGCTGAAATAATTGATTTGCGCTCAATTCGCCCATTGGATGCAGCGACGATTGTAGAATCAGTGAAAAAAACAAACCGTTTAGTGATAGTGGATGAAGCATGGCCTATGTTTGGTGTTTCTGCTGAGGTGGCTTATGAAATTCAACGTTATGCATTTGACCATTTGGATGCGCCTATCATCCGTGTGAACAGTGCCGATGCGTCAATGCCTTATGCCGCTACTTTAGTTGAAGCGTATTTGCCGAATCCTGCTAAAATTATCAAAGCAGTGAAAGAGGTGATGTATGTGAAAGCTTAAATTAATTGAAAATTAAAAATGGATAATTGAAAATTTTGATGTCCATTTTAAATAAAATACCATCCCGAATATCGGTTAAGCGATATTCGGGATTTTTTTTACCCATGGCACAGCTCTAAAGCGGTGTCACGGATACCCCTCAGTATTAGTCGGGGCTGAACTATAAT
>JANMYC010001392.1:0-7680 GCA_031381715.1 Saprospiraceae bacterium | reverse complement strand
CATCTTTTTATGAATGTATAAAAATACGTCATAAAAAGAGCCTTAGGCTCGGTCAATTTTGTAGCCGTGGATTTTAATCCACGGTAAAATTGAAAAAAAATGGTGAGAGCCGTAGGCTCGGTGCATATAATTAACTTTTTGATACATTTATATGCGTCGTTCCGACGGAACTCGAAATTATTCGTTGTCTTTTCCGTGGATTAAAATCCACGGCTACAAAATTGTCCGAGCCTATGGCTCTTTTTATGGCATATCGCTATATGCTCTTAAAAAGATGTGTATAATGCACAGGCTTAAAGCAGTGGCACGGATTTAAAATACCCCCCCTCAGTATTTCCTTATTTCACCAACGCCTCATAAATCACCGACTGAATGCGCGGACGATAATCACCATTTATCAATTTATTATTATTCGAATCGGGATAAGTGCGGTTGGAAAGGAAAACGTAGATGAGGTTATTATCGGGGTCAGCGTAAAACGCATTGCCTGTGAATCCTGTGTGACCATACACACGTGAGTTGGCGTATGGGCTCATGTTCAGTTTTTTATTACCGTCCAATTCCTTCATTTCCCAACCTAAACCGCGCCTTGTGCTGCCGCCTTGTCGAGTCGTAAAAAGGGCGATAGTTTCAGGTTTTAGGTAACGAATACCCGCATATTCGCCTTTATTCAAGAGCATTTGTAGTAAAACGGCTAAATCTGCAGTAGTCGAAAACAAGCCCGCATGACCACTCACGCCGCCCAACATTGCCGCCGCCATATCGTGTACATGCCCGCGCAAGGTCTGTTTTCTAAAATATCTATCCTCTTCGGTGGGAACAATTGCAGATTCACTAAATCGCTGCAAAGGACGAAATAAAGTGCGGCTTATACTGAGGGGGTCATAAAAAGTCTCCGTTACATATTGGTCGAGCGTTTTACCTGTTATATTTTTAATAATATCGGTTAAAAGTATCAAACCCAAATCAGAATATAGATAACTCTTACTGCCTCTCAAAGGTGAATCAGCAATTTGTTGCTTCATAGAATCCACATAGACATGATTCATATATAAATTACGCGCAACTTCCACTGAAAAAACATCAGTAGGCGTAGTAGAATACCATTTTGAGGACGGCAGGGTGCTTCTTGAGCCATCTATTATAGCCGTTTCAAGCGTATTTTTATAAAAAGGAATCCACGCCAGCAAACCTGCTTGATGTATCAAAACCTCTCTAATCAAAATTTTTTCCTTATTTGATCCTTTTAAAAAAGGCAAATAAGTGGATAACTTTTCATCCAAGTCAATTTTACCTTCTTCATATAGTTTCATCAAACAGACAGTGGTAGCCGCACATTTTGTAATGGAAGCCAAATCATACATATCCTCAGTTGTTGCTTGTTGAGTTTTATCATAAGTCTGATAGCCGAAAGCTTTATGATAAATCACTTGCCCGTTTTTAGCAATCAATATTTGACAGCTTGGTGCGGCATGACTGGCAATGAGTTCTTCTGCGATGCCGTCAATTTTTAAAAGTGTAGCCCCATTCATGCCCACAGCTTCGGGCATTTCAGTATTCCATTCCAATTTATTTAGTTTTGGCGTGGTAAAACCCATCCCACATTTAGCGTTATCGCAAGCCGAAATAGGCAATTTACCTTTAAATTCAAAAACACCAAATAAACCTTCGGCGGCTAATTCTTGCGTGATTTTATCCTCATTGTAACATTCTAAAACGGTTTTGGCTTGGCTCAAATATTTTAAAGAATATGGATTGCCAAACACAACCAATACCACTTGCGTCACTTGGCTCAGTTCGTTTACAAAATCCCGTTCATCTTCTGAAATACCAAAAGTATTCCTTGCCGTAGATTTCATATCGTGAATGCTCACAATAACCGTCTTTTTTTTACTGAAATAACCCAACATTTCCTTCTTTTTAGCGGCGCTAATCTCTTTTGAAACGTTGAATTGGTTATAAATTCCGTAATTATTCAGCATATATTGAAAAGGCGTCAAACGACTTGAACCCAAGCTCAAACTCGCCATATCATCCGCTTGATAACTTTTAAAAGGCAATAAGCCTTGTTCGTCTCGTACAAGGGTAAGGGCATTTTTTATCAATTCCCTTTTCAATGATAGGTTTTCAAAGGAATTTATATCATTTCTAACGTTAAAAGGCTCAATATACTGAGGGGTCGCTAAGCCGTAATGAAACTTAGTGCGCAATATCCGTTTCACACTCGCTTCTATATCTTGGTCGGTGATTTTACCCTCAGCCATGTATCTTTTAATAGCAGCAAAACTCGCTGGGATGCTTTCGGGAAGGCACAGCATATCGCAACCCGCTTCTATGGCTTTTGCCTCAGCTTCGCCATTGGTGTAGTATTTTTTAACACCTTCCATTTCCATTGCATCGGTAAAAATTAAGCCATCGAAGCCAATGTCACTCCTCAAAAGTTGACGAATGGCATTTTTACTCAATGACATGGGCATATTAGCGGTATTATCAATGGCAGGAACTTGCAAATGTGCCATCATCAAGCCACCAATTCCTTGCTGACTCAAGACCCTAAAAGGCATCAATTCCAAAGCGTTGAGGCTGGAAATATCCTTACTGATGAGCGGCAAAGTGTAATGCGAATCCATATCCGTATCGCCATGACCAGGGAAATGTTTGGCGCAAGCCATGACACCATTATCTTGCATTCCGAGCATGTACTGAAAGCATTTAGCCGCTACATTGTGTTTATCTTCGCCAAAACTGCGCTCGTTGATAACCGTATTTCTGGGGTTATTATTCACATCAGCCACAGGTGCATAATTGATGTGAACGCCCAATCGGCGGCACTCGCCCGCTACGGCTTGCCCAAATTTATAAATCAATGTATTATCTTGAATAGCCCCGAGCATCAACTGTTTGGGATAGGCAATAGTTGTACTTTTTAAACGCATATTCAGCCCCCACTCAGCATCCATCGAAATCAATAAAGGGACTTTCGATATTGCTTGGTATGTATTAGTCAAACTCAGTTGCTTTTCAGGTGTCCCTTGAAAAAAGCAGAGTCCTCCAACATGATAGTTACGAATTAAATATTCAACATCTGCCTCATGTTCAGCATCTTTATTAGAATGTGCTCGAATCATAAACAATTGACCTATCCGTTGCGAATCCGTCAGAGATTGATACACGCTATCCACCCATGCAGTTTCAGTTAATTTCTGTGCGTTCAAGGGAATAAAAAAAATACTTACTAAAAAGACACTTATAAATTTTCTCACTCCAATTATCATTTGTATATTATAATAGATAAAAACCTTTCAAAAAATGTAAAACATCCTACGTTTTTCACTGTTTTAAGTTGTAAAATCATTGACCAACAGGGAACTTACTGCAAAATTAAACAATATTCTACGTTATTTTAGTCTTTAATTTCAATACGAATATCGAAAAAAATAAGTTTTCAAGTTATCTTCACCACATATTACGATACTTTATCGTTTGTATAAATAAAACAACCAATAAGGGATATTTTTGCTAAAATCACTTTTATTTTTAACCAAATTTTCTAATTAAACAATGAAAAACACACTTCTCACAGCCATCCTAAGCTGTTTCCTTTTTTCACAACTATCTTTTGCTCAAGCTTCAAGTGATGTCATTCCTGCCGACCCCTCAGTAAAAACGGGAGTTTTGACGAATGGCATCAAGTATTCTATTAAAAAAAATACGAAGCCTGAAAAACGCTGCGAATTACGCCTTGCCATCAACGCCGGCTCAATGCTCGAAACCGATGAGCAACAAGGTCTCGCTCACTTCGTGGAGCACATGTGTTTTAATGGCACCAAAAATTTTAAAAAATCAGCCTTGGTTGATTTCTTAGAATCCGCTGGGGTCAAATTTGGCGCACATTTGAACGCTTACACTTCTTTTGATGAAACTGTCTATATGCTTCAGTTGCCCACTGATAAAGAGGACATTTTCACAAAAGGCTTTCAAGTGCTCGAAGATTGGGCACACAACGTCACTTTCGATGCCGATGAAGTAGAAAAAGAGCGGGGTGTCGTCATCTCAGAGCGCAGAGGTCGCTTAGGTGCACAGGAGCGCATGCGGGTACAATATTGGCCTACCTACTTTGAAGGCAGCCGCTACGCTGACCGTTTGCCGATTGGTAAAATTGAAGTTTTAGAAAAGTTTAAACGTGAAACTTTAATTAAGTTTTACGAGGATTGGTATCGCCCCGATTTGATGTCGGTTTGTGCCGTGGGCGATTTTGACGTGGATAAAGTAGAGAGCATCATCAAAGAAAAATTCGGCTCTATCCCCGCAAAAACCAATGGACCTAAGCACGAATTATTCCCCGTGCCCGACCATCAAGGCTTACGCATTGCTTCGGCAACTGATGCTGAAACGCCCATGACTATTTTGCAGGTGGGTTACAAGCACCCCCTCAGTCAAACGCAGACTTTGAGCGATGTCCGTAAAGGAATGGTGGGTGCACTGTTCAACTCAATGCTCGGCACGCGCATGAACGAACTCATTAAAAAAGGAGGAACACCGTTTTCATTTGCGTTCAGTGGCTTCGGTAATAATGTTCGGACTAAAAATGAGTTCTCTTCATTTGCAGTTGTGAATGAAAAAGGCATTTCAGACGGTCTTAAAATACTGTTGACTGAAAATGACCGCGCTAAAAGATATGGTTTCACTGCTGGCGAGTTTGATAGAGCTAAAAAGCAACTCATGCTCGGTGCTGAAAAAGCTGTTCGTGAAAAAGATAAAACAGAATCAGCCAATTATGTCCAAAGCATGGTCAGCTCATTTTTAGAAGGTGAACCCATGATGGATGCTGATTTCACATTTGATTTTTATAAAAAAAATATTGAAGGCATCACGCTTGCTGAAGTCAATAGTCTGGGTAAAAAATGGATTACTGAAAAAGGCGATAATGCCACAGTCATCATACAAGCACCTAAAAAAGACGGCGTGGTATTACCAACTGATGATGAAATCCGTAAAATATTTGACGATGTAGCAACTGCCAAAATTGATGCACCAAAGGAAGAAGCAGTCATCACGGAATTGATGAAAACTAAGCCGACGGCGGGTAAAATCGTTTCTGAAAAGAAAAACCCTGAATTGGGCTTCACTGAGTGGACACTTTCTAATGGCGTAAAAGTGGTGATAAAAACCACTAATTTTAAAAATGATGAAATCATGCTTTCGGCATATAGCCCTGGTGGCTACACGATGTACCCGTTGGCTGACGATGAAACGGGTGGTTTTGCTTCATTTGGCGTAGCATCTTCGGGCATCGGCGACATTGATGCTGTGTCATTACAACGCTTTATGACGGGTAAAATAGTTCGTATCTCACCTTATATTGGAGAACTATATGAAGGCATGAATGGCATGTTTTCACCTAAAGATGCAGAAGTGGCGATGCAAATGACCAACCTCTTTTTCACTGCTCCACGCAAGGATGAAAAGATGTTTAAAAACGTCATTCAGCAACAAAAAGGCTTTATGGAAAACATGAATAAAAGCCCCGAAGCGGCTTTTCGTGATTCAGTAACGGTGGCTCTTTACAACAATCATCCACGCTGTCAACCATCAAAAGTTGAAGATTTGGAGAAAATTAATATTGACCGCGCATACGAAATTTATAAAGAACGCTTTGCCGATGCTGGAGATTTCACGTTCTTTTATGTAGGCAACGTGGATGAAGCGACATTCCGACCGCTTGTTGAAACCTACCTTGCCAGCCTTCCGACCAAAGGCAGAAAAGAGACTTGGACAGACCCTCAAATAGAGCAAACAAGCAAAGCCGTTGCTAAAAGTGTTTCAAAAGGAATTGAGCCTAAAAGCACAGTTCAATTGACATATTTAGGCAATTACGAGTACACGCGTAAGAACAACTTTGAGATGAATGCCCTTGTTAAGCTCCTCAGCACCAAATTGAGAGAGAAAATACGCGAGGAAAAAGGCGGTACTTATGGTGTACAAGTGTATCCAAGCATGACGAAGTATCCAAAAGAGCGTTATCAGTTGACCATCACTTTCGGTTGTGCACCTGAAAAAGCGGAGGAACTTACCAAAGATGCTCTTGCAGAAGTAGAATCAGTGATAAAAAGTGGCTGCGATGATAAAAACTTAGTGAAAGTAAAAGAAACTTTCCTACGTGAGCGTGAAACGGATTTGAAAGAAAATCGCTTCTGGATGGGTTATCTTTCACAATCATATCAGAATGGATTGGACGTTTCAGAAATGAATAAGTACAACGAATGGGTCAATGCTCTGACTTCAAAAGATTTCAAAAAATTGGCTAAAAAGTATATCAAAAGTGGCAAATTGGCTCAATTCTCTTTAAAACCAGAGAAAAAAGCCTAAACCGTTTTGGGATTTTATACCCCCTCAGATGTCATAGCAATCATAGCTTGGCAGTGTACTGAGGGGGTATTTTTATTTCAACCTATAAACATACACTGACCCATCAAATATCCCCATCAACTTATCCAATGTCATAAATGCTTTTAAAGGCTTCACGTGTCCATCCTCTAAGTTACTGATAATCAAATACTTACAACCTTTCTTTTTAATTAAAAACTCTACACAAGCGGGGTCTGGCAGCCGCGATTGCGCATCTTCACATATTTTCACTTTATCATTCCACAAGGTAAAGCCCTTTAAATTCAAATAAAAAAGGGAGGTATTGGGTGAGGGGTCACAAATACTCAAGACTGTATCTTGCGGCGTAATACCCATGTTTTTAATGAAATTCCTCAGTTCTTTAGTTTTGTACATCGCCTTATTTTCACCATTCAGATATGGGTCATTGAAGGCATATCTATCCACCAAATCCGCTTTGGCGTGTCGTGTATTTAAAATAAGTAAAATAAAAACTATGGACGAAATACTCCATCCTATCCATTTTATCCCTTTCGTTTTCTGATCGCACTCTTTTAAAATGACTGCCAATATAACCATCGCTAATGCTGGTAAAACCAAGAACTCAATGGCATAATAATCGTGTACCGAAAATTGTTGAAAAAATAAAGCCCCAACGGACATTACCCCAAAAAGCATCAAAAACCAACTCACCCAAAGCCAAACGGGAAATTTTTTAACAAAAATCAACATGATGGCTATAATCAAACTGAAAAATAAAAAAGTAGCTGGCGTAAATGTTATTTTTTTAAACCAAAACTCATACAACCATGTCCATGTCCAATCATTTTGCCCTTTAGAGGCTTCCCAAATAGGTAAAGGTCTATTTAAAAAAAGTTCGGGATTGCTATGGCTATCTGCCCAAAGTCGCCATGCAAGTATCGGTAAAAGCACGATTAAAAAAGTCCAAGTAACCTTAAATGGCTTATTAAAAAGTTTCCTTTTTTTACTACCCCTCAGTATTTCAAGCAACCAAATACCTAAAATTACACAAAATGAAATAAGCATCGTCGGTTTTAATAAGCCCGCAAGAGCCATAAAAATCATAGAAACCGCAAACTGTGAAATCTTTTGGTGGGTATAAAATCGATAAAAATACCACCAAGAAATAAATACCAAACCTAAAGCAGGCGCGTTGGGTAAAAAATTAAAAGCATAAAAAACCATCACAGGTAAGGTAAAAAACATCAAACTGCCCCCCATAGCAAAAGCCCAATGACCGCTTACCCCCCTCAGTATTTTAAATAAAAACCA